>DNBN01000098.1:0-14382 GCA_003491845.1 Porticoccaceae bacterium
CATGACCAGTCAGTTGATGAAGAAACCCTTAGACGTTTTCTCAAAGAACGGCTCGCTAAATTTAAAATTCCAATGTATTTTCAACTTACTGATAAATCATTACCCCGAACCGGTTCAGGAAAAATTTACAAATTAGCCATACAAGACAAAGCAGTCAAATTGTTTAGCCATGTATAAATAGCTTCGTTAAATTGATTCAAATCTATTTTCTTTACGATTTTTTTGAACCTTATCGGCATCAAAAATTTGTCCATTCATAGCAATATAGACGCCCTCACGCAAAGTCTGTATGCCACCCACGGCACAGCCTATGTTAAACACAGCGTCATTTTCTGAAAATGCTGCCGGCTGAAGAGCACCGGTAAGAACAATTGTTTTTCCCATGATACCTTGTAAGCAAGAGGCAGTTTCTACCATTCCATCCGTGCCATGGGTAATTAAAATATGCTCAGAGTCCGTGTCGAAAACTTTTTGGCGAATATGTTCTCGATCTTCAGTTGTCATGTCCAAACTATCGACTCGCATAAGTTGATCGACCTTGAACGAAAAACCAACATTCATTTTATGTAATAAATTTTCTATAATCGGATGTCCAACTTGAAATTCACTGGCATCATCAAAATACACTTTATCAATGGTCCCACCAGTGGTAAAAATATCTAAGCTGTTCATCTGCGGTTACCTTTTTGTAAGATTAGTCAAAAACCAAAAATAGTACTTAGACTGTTTTTTGAGAAAACACTCTACGTTTTAAACGATACGCGTATACTGTAGTGAAGATTTTAACGCAAACACCTTTTAAGTTCACTGATCCAATTAAAAATTGAGATCGTAATAATGAATATAAAAGGAGCAAGCTGACTATGTTGGGTACTAGAATCGACTTTATCGACAAAGAAAAACCGGCTATATCCCGAACTGGGGTCTTTAGTAGCGAAAAACGCTCAGATCAATGGTCTTTGCTGTTAGTAGCTGTTGGAGAGTCACGGGATAGAAAAGCATTTGCTCAATTGTTCAAACATTTCGCACCGCTTCTTAAGAGTTTTGCTCAGGCCAGTCGTCATGAGGGATGGTTTCCTGGATTGAGCGAAGATCTAGTTCAAGAAGTAATGATTAAAGTGTGGCAGAAAGCAGGTGGTTACAACCCCGAAAAAGCATCGGCCACCACATGGATTTACACCGTGGCGCGCAACTGCCGTATTGACATGCTTAGAAGAAAAAGTAACACCCAACATTTACCGTTGGAAAACGAGGACTATTGGCATGAGCCTGACGAAGAGACACCAGTGTCGTTACTTCGGCAGAATCGCAGCGAGGTGAAGGTTCAGGCATCTCTTGGTCAATTACCAAAAGAACAAGACGAAATTCTTCGCAAGGTGTACTTGGAGGGAAAGTCACATGCGGAGGCGTCAGTAGAGTTAGGCCTACCTCTTGGAACTGTTAAATCAAGAGTCCGGCTTGCACTTCAGAAAATGCAGATTTTGGTCGCACCAGAGTTTAGAGAAGAAATACTATGAGTACATTAAAACATCACCCAGATACAGCTATGTTAGTTGACTTTTCTGCGGGAAATCTCTCCACAGCAGCCTCTATCTGCGTATCCGCCCATCTACATTTTTGCGACCGTTGCAAAGAAGAGCTTTTGCGCTTAGATCAAGTAGGATCACAATTGATGAGCGAAGCTGAACCTATGGTTGTAGAAGAGCAGCTATTCGACAAAGTGATGGCTAAAATCGATGCTCTGCCTGACACAGAAGCCGTGCCTCCGCCTAAGGTAATTGATAATTACCCATTGTCGGTGAGCAAGTTAATCGACTATACGCAGCCAGGTTTGAAGTGGCGTAAAATGTCCGGATCTGTTGATGTAGCAAAATTTAAAACGGGCCAGTCTGATTTCGAAGTTGCGTTGCATAGAATTCGTGCTGGGGGGAAAACACCACACCATGGTCACGGTGGCCAAGAGTTTACGGTGGTTCTAAAGGGCAGTTTCTCAGATGAAAACGCTGTTTACACCGAGGGAGATTTTTTACTTAGGGAAGCAGGTGATGAGCATCAACCGACAGGAGCTCAAAATGGAGAGTGTATCTGTCTATCAGCATTGGCTGCTCCGATTAAACTTTCAAATCCGCTAGGGTTCTTGATGAAACCTTGGTTACGTATAAACCCAATGTAAAAGCAATACGGGTGAAAATAGAAACCGCCTCTGTTCAGGCGGTTTTTTTTGGTCCACTTTTCGACCAACATTAATAACCTCTAGAGCATAAAAAAGGGCCTCTTCAGAGGCCCTTAAGATTACTGCAATATTACTGACTTTTAAAAGTCATACTGGGCTCTTAAATACCAAGAACCACCTTCGTAATTAGCTGCGGTGCGTCGAGGATATTGTAAGCCAACACTCATGCGATTAGCATTAGGAGCGTCAATCTCATCAACATAGGTATCAAAAATATTTGAACCGCCAGCTGTCAAACGGAAGTTATCCGTTACATCATAACCAAGCTCAACGTCCATATACACGATGCTATCAATTTTTGCTGAAGGACTGGACTCGGCGCCTATAGTACCGCGCTCATCATAATGCTCCCCATAAAAATTAAGGCGCGCCATAAAGCTCAACTGATCATTGATATTAGTAAATGTGTTCAGTACCCAACGATTTTCTGGGTAGTTATTTTCAATATCCTCAACCAATGAATCAGAAACTGGCTGAATACCGTTAATCAAATCTTGATCAGTAATCTTAGTAGTATTGTGGTTGAAGGCCAAGCTAGCGTTGGTCTCTATACCAGATAACAGTTCAAAGGATGAAGACAGGACTAAATCAAAACCTTGATGTTCCAACTGTAAAGCGTTGGTATAAAAAGATAAAGATCCACCCATACCATTATCAATATCACCAGTACGATAAATACGATCATCCACAGCCACTTTGTAAAGGTCAAAGGTCAAGGTAGCGTCGTCAGTAAGATCTGCTGTCAAACCTAGACTCATGTTAACTGACTCTTCCTCTTTCAGTGGTGCGCCTCCAACAGACAAGGCGGCGGCACTAGTAGGGCGAACCAAACCTTCTTCAACCTGCAAACCAGTGGTGCCATCAAAAGTAGTAATAATGGTACTTACATTGGCTTGACCTGGTGTCGGGGCATGGAAACCTGTTGATAAAGAACCACGCATTGTTAACGCATCACTGACAGTATAACGACCAGCTACTTTTCCATTTATCGTGCTACCAAAGTCCGAAAAGTCCTCGTAGCGAATCGCATACTGCATAAACAGCTGATCGCTAACTTCATGCTCAAGGTCAGCATAAAAAGCAAGATTATCACGAGAGAATTCACCGGCATCTGCTGGCTTGACACTACTCATACCACTAGTGTCTCCATCAATCGCAGCCTGTTCCCCAGGGACAGTTGTGAAGGTTTCTTCGCGCCACTCAGCTCCATAGGCTAAAAACATGTCTGAGCCTAACGAAGTACCAAAATCAGCATTTATGTTGATCTCATTCTGATCGTAACCTCCAAGATCAAAATCACGTTGGAAAGTTCCATCTGATGCAACACCCAAACTTGGAGCCGTTGTATTATTTAAGAAATAGCGCAGCTCGTTAGAACCTGACGCCAAACTAACGTCATAGGAGGTTCCATTACTCATTTCACCCTTTAGACCTGCGACCAATGTTAAGTCCTTTTGCGCGCCATCTAAAAACGGTGTGTAGCCCTGACGCAAAGTGTCAGGCACCCAGTTTTCTTCCTGGCAGAGAGCTGCAATAGTTGCATGTCCAGTAGAACAATCAGTGTCATAACCAGCACGATAAAAGAACCGATATCGACCGTCGGTCTCAGCATATCCACCATGTGCATAGAGACTGGTATCGCTACTATCTTCAGAGGTACCCATGTTAAAGAAAATACGCTCTCCGCTAGTCTCTGGCCGACCCCAAGATTGTACAAAAGGAGCGTCGCCAAATGGCGAGTCAGCGCCAACATTAGGAACGCCGGCATCAATCAACCCTTGACCCACAGATCTCTGAATACCACGGGATAATGCATCGTTATCAGTTGATTCAAAACTAAGGTTCAAAAACCCTTCAGATCCCAGTTCAAAACCACCATTAGCTGATACCTTGACGGACTGCTCACCTTCAAAGAATTCGCCGTATTGCACCTGAACCTGGCCACCCTCTGATGCGTCTTTTAATTGAAAATCCATCACACCAGCAATAGCATCAGAGCCATATTGTGCTGCAGCACCATCACGAAGGACCTGAATATTCTTCAACGCAATACTCGGAATCATACCCACATCCACACCATGCGCACCGTTACCCGCTGCTGGCGCGAAAAACTGCACCAAAGCAGATCGATGACGACGTTTACCATTTACCAAGATCAAGGTCTGGTCAGATGCCATGCCGCGTAAAGATGTCGGCCGAATAAATGCACTGCCATCACCAGTTGCCGGCGTTGCAGTATATGATGGTACTAGTGCTTTGAGTGTATCAGTGATATCTGCCTGGTTACCAAATGCTGCTATCTCTGCTTCAGAGAACACATCAACAGGAACGGGAGAGTCAACCACTGAACGTGGTTCATCACTTCGACTACCGACTGTTACTACTTCTTCAATATTTAGATCATCCGTGTTCTGTGCCACGGCAACTTGTCCCATCGATGAAACTACAGCCGCAACTGCAACTGCAATCATTCGACCTGGTCTGACGTTGCTCATATTTTTCCCCATTAAGTTAATTATAAGTTTCGTTTTAGATAAGGTTGTATCGTTAATTTTTTCACCAAAACTAACGCATCAATCACGCTATAGTTGCGATATGCAAAGGATATCAGCAAATAGCGTTCGCATTGATTGCTCTTAGTATAGTACATAAAGCGTTATTTGTCTGCTCAGGTAACTCTTGGCTCAAATAATTTGAGCTACATGGCCACTGATTGGCCATGGCTCTTATGGCTCATAAAACATTATAAAGCGATTACTATCGCAGCAAAGAAATATAACCTCCCAACAATGCTGGTATAGGTCGCGAACAATGACCAGACCGGAACGATAGTAACTGGTGGTTTAATATCCCGCTGAAGACAGTAGTAAGAGTAGTCAACCTTAGTCGTCGTGGCTGCATAGGACTTACCCGCAACAATAACAAGAAAAGCATGCCTTAAGTTGACGCACCAACAGTAGTCAATGCAGTCACAAAAGGCGCATGTTAATACCTTGCTGTGCCATAAATTGCTTAGCCATTGGAATGGTATATTCTCCGAAGTGAAATATACTCGCCGCTAAAACGGCATCGGCATGTCCTTCAGTAATGCCATTGGCTAGGTGCTGCAAGTTTCCGACGCCGCCAGAGGCTATAACAGGGACAGAAACACCATTGCTAACCATCGACGTTAACTGAAGATCAAAACCGTTTTTGGTGCCATCTCTATCCATACTGGTTAAAAGTATTTCGCCAGCACCTAGATCGGTTACTTTTTTTGCCCATTCAAGAGCATCGATACCTGTAGACTTTCGACCACCATGGGTGAAAATCTCCCATCGACAATCATCGCCCCAAGCCACCTGTTTTGCATCAATCGCCACAACAATGCACTGACTGCCATATTTCTGTGCAGCCTCACTAATCAAAGTTGGATTAAAAATTGCGGCAGAATTAATTGCCACCTTGTCTGCACCAGCATTTAGTAGATTTCGGATGTCATTTAATTCCCGAATACCGCCGCCTACAGTCAAGGGAATAAACACCTCCCCTGCCATTCTCTCGACCGTATGGAGGGTAGTATCACGACCTTCATGGCTGGCTGTAATATCCAAAAAGGTAATTTCGTCTGCGCCTTGCTCATTGTATCGACGAGCAATCTCGACTGGATCTCCGGCATCTCGAATGTCCACAAATTGAACACCCTTCACGACACGACCTTGGTCGACATCAAGGCAGGGGATCAACCGCTTACACAACCCTTTCATCACTCTTTTTTACTTCTAAGAAAATGCCCTAGTTTGCCAGCTTTGGTAGCAAGATACTGGGCATTATGCGGATTACTTTCAGTTTGTATAGCTTTGCGCTCCACAACTTCAATACCTAAATCTTCCAGTGCTTTTATCTTGCGTGGATTGTTGGTCATTAGATGAACCTTGGTTGCACCCAAGTGCGCCAACATAGGTTCACAGATTGAATAATCTCTCATATCCGCGCCAAAACCCAATCGTTCGTTGGCCTCCACCGTATCGGCGCCCTCATCTTGAAGATTATAAGCTCGAATTTTATTCACCAAACCAATACCACGACCTTCCTGACGTAAATAAAGGACTGCACCCCGCCCATATTCAGAAATACGCTTCATAGCTTCATTTAACTGTTCACCGCAATCACAGCGCATGCTACCCAGGGCATCTCCTGTTAAACATTCTGAATGGATACGAACCAATAAGGGTTCATCAGAACTACAATCACCAATAGAAATGGCAATATGTTCTTTTCCTTTGAACGGGTCTTCAAATGCATGGATATCAAAAGTTCCCCACTGGGTGGGTAGCTTGGAAGATTCAATATAACGAATCACTGGTGGCAACTCCGAAGTCTAATAGTGTTTAGGCCATCATTGTACAACCAATAGAACCCTGCAGACAGACTTTTTGCAGCTATTGATTTTAAATAGCATAGTCTATATCTCGATCTCATTTTTAGGGGAAGAGCCCATCGATCTGGCGATAGTGAGATAAAGCATAGCGACGAAAAGTATGCCGACAAGCAAAGCACCTACGGTGCTGGAAAAGAACCCTAACCAGACACTCAACAAAGGTATTAAAGATACTAATAGCAAGGTTACAAGCATTTTGAAGTACCAAAGGTTAGCTTCAACTACCAAATATAAACAAGGAATTAACACCAAGGTTATCGATGAGGCAAACAAAATACCGAAGCTAAGCGATAACGCCATTGGAATCACAAACTGCGCTTGAAGACTAGTTTCAAACAAAACTGGTAAAAGCCCTACAAAAGTTGTTAATGTAGTCAACAAGATAGCCCTAAAACGCTTTTTCCCTGCATTTAAAATGGCCTGCTCCGTAGAGAGATTATTCCGACGACCTCGGTTAGCAAATTCCACTAATATAAGACTGTCATTCACAACTACACCTGCCAGCGCAATTATGCCGAATATGGACAGCATATTAACGACCATACCAAATATGACATGACCAATAATTGCCCCTATAAAACCAAAGGGAATAACCGACATAATAACCAGAGGTTGAATATAGGACCTTAATGGCACCGCTAATAGACCATAAATCATAAATAGTGCCGCTAGTAAACTAACCGCCAACTTAACATAATATTCCCTCTGCTCTTTGGAACCTCCACTTAGACGGTAAGAAACACTGGGATACTTTTCCAGAAGTGTCGGCACAAATTGATCTCGAACATCATTAATGACCATACCACTCTGCAATTTGTCTGCCTCAACCTCTGCAGTCACCGTCAAAGTGCGTTGACGGTCAAGTCTATCTATTTCTGTCAAACCCATCCCAAGACTAATGTTGGCAACATCGCCTATAGCAACGGCATCTCCATTGGGAGTCCGTATATGCATATTTTCAAGTGTTGAAATAGCGCGACGCTCTTTTATCGGATATCTCACCATCACCTTAACCGTGTCAGAATCACGCTGGATACGCTGGGCTTCTTCACCATAAAACGCTTGACGCACTTGTGTGGCCACTTCTGAGAGACGAATACCTAACTGACTTGCGCTAGGTTTTAGCTGAATAAGAACTTCTTTACTCCCAGATCCCTGCGAGTTGTAAATATCATAAACACCTGGAAATTGTCCTAAATATTGTTGCAGCTCCATACCGGCAAGGACTAATTCATCCGGATTAGTCCCGGATAATGATAGACTTATAGCAGCACCTGACGGCCCATCAGTTGAAAAATAGCGTTGCTTACTAACATTAGGTAGAAGACCCACTTCAGCACGCCATTGCCTCTCAATTTCTGTTGCACTGACAGATCGAAGCTCAGCTCGGGTCAAGACCACACGAAAATTAGCCGAGACATCACTTGAGATAAAAAAGCCAACATGCTCAACTAATCCCACTGAGTCGGGATTTTCATCACGATAACGCCTATCAATTCTATAAATTGCTGATTCTATCTTATCAACAGTTTTAGCTAAACTTTCCGCCGAAGCACCGTCCTGCATAGTAATTTGTGCCTGAACGTTATCTCCGGGAACGTTGGGGAAAAATTCAAAACGAACAATCCCACTATTTATTGATCCCAGGGTCACAATTAACAATGCAAAAAATACCGCTAAGGTTGTGTAGCGCTGACGCAAAGCCACTTTAAGTAAAGGCTGATACACTTTTTCTATAAAGCGCTCAAGCCCATCAGAAATAGTAGTTTGACAGTGATTGAGCGTAGCCAAAAATCCAGAGGATCTATCACCAAATTTTAGTCCAACTAAATGCGCTGGAAGGATTAATTTTGACTCAATCAAAGAAAAGATGAGACAGAGAATAACCACTATGCCAATAGCTTTGGTGATACCATCAAAACTACCAGTAACGAACATGATCGGAAAAAATGCCGCCATGGTGGTAAGAACACCAATCGTTGATGGCGTGGCCACTTTTTTGGTACCAGCAACCACGATCTCTGCGGATGCACGATAACCCTCTGCCGGAATTTGCCCCGCAGCAAGCTTGTTTCGATAATCCTCCTTAGCCTCACTAAATACACTTTCGCCAATTACAATGGCGTCATCCACAACAATGCCTAAAACCATAATAAAGGCAAATAAACTCAATATATTCAATGTAACCGAGCCGAAGGGCATTAGCCAAAAAGCGCCCGCAAAGCTTACTGGAATCCCTACAATAACCCAGAGTGCGACCTTTAAATTTAAAAACATTCCTAAAACCAAAGCCACTAAAATGCCGCCTAGTAGCAGGTTGTCCGACATCATATCTAGACGCCCATTGAGATAATAAGCCTCATCATCAAATACACTGATACTTAGCCCTTGAGGTAACGACTGTTGTTTTTCCTCTGTATAGGCATGGACAGCTTCGCTGATATTCAGTAAGTTTTGTCCCTTAAGAGAAAAAACCCCTAGAGTGATTGCTTGTTGTTGATTAAATCGGTTTTGAAAAATGCTATCTGTAAATCCATCCCGCACATCGGCAACATCCCCTAAGAGTAATCGAGTCCCATCCAGATCACTACGCAATACAATATTCTCAAAGTCTCCGCCTCGATAAGCCTTACCCTCAGCGCGCACCAGTAAATTTCCTGATTCAGTACGAATCATACCCGCCGGTAAATCTAGGGAGGATAGGCGCACAGCGGAAGCAACTTCACTTAACGTCAAATTATAGGCCCGCAGACGATCTTCCTGAACCTCAATAGAGATTTCATAGGTCCCTGCCCCCCAAAGCTGAACCTCTTTAATGGCAGGTAAAGCGAGCAATTCATCATAGACTTCATCACCAATAATTTTTTTCTCTTGTTGGGTCATGTTTCCATAAACAGAAATACCCAGTGCCCAAAGATTTTGCTCAACCCGTTTAACATTTGGTCTTTCAATATCCTCTGGGAGGTTAGTTATGCCATCAATTCGATTCTCAATTTGAGTCATAACCTCATTGATATCTTCATTACTTTCAATTTCTAAATCTATTCTGGCAAAATCTCTATCGGCCGAAGCGCTAATCTTTTTGATACCCTGCAAACCTTCTAAGGCAGACTCCATCGGTAATATGACACCTTTTTCAACCTCAATTGGTGCTGCCCCGGGATACAAAGCTGTGACACTAACAATATTAATCTCTGAACGCGGAAACATCTCTTTACTGATATTTAGTAAAGATAATGCCCCAGCACAAAATATTAGAATCATCAATAAGTTAGCAGCCACAGGGTTTTTAGCGAACCATCCAATGAGCCCTGCTGTCTTAGATTCCATTATTTTTCTCGGCCTTGGAATGAATTATTACTAATCTCTAGGTTTAGCCCTTCAACCGGGGTACCTACAGCACTTACAATAATCTCGACGCCGGGGTCTAAACCATCATGTACATAATAATAATCTTCATCAGAAAATTTCAGGGTTACCGATTTTATGGACATCCTCTGAGAGTCATCCACAACCGCCACCTTAGACCCTCTAAGTAATGCTCCCCGAGGTATACTCATCACGTTTTTAAGGGTTTTACCTTTAAATGTTGCGGTTACAAATGTACCTACTAGAAGGGGTGAATCAAAAGTATTATTGTTAACAATGTTATAGGGATCAGAAACTCTGGCGACCAGATACTGTGATCTATTCAGCTCATTAATAAATCCTTCAGAACGCATTAATGTAGCCGTCCACTCGGCTTGCTGCCCATTAACGGATCCCTTGAGAGTAACCTTTTTATTATCACCCAGATTCTGCCAAAAGAGAGGATTAATCAGCGACAAATCTTTTTCAGTGAGAGGCAACCTGATTTCAACAAAATCAACGGCAAAGGTTTCACCCAGCTGAACACCTGAGGTGACATACTGCCCCACATCAACGTGTTTTTTAGAAACGATACCGCTATAAGGCGCACGAATAGTTGTTCGCTCTAACTTAATTTGCGCCTGTCTAACCTCTGCTTGAGCCTGTAAAAGATTTGCAGTAGCTTCTGCCAGATAAGGCTTCCTCAGTGCTAACAAAGGTGCTTCCTCCTCTGATCGTCCTGTCATAGCCCATTCTTTTTTGGCTTGAACCGAACGAGCTTTTTCAAGTTCAAATATTGCGTTCTTACTAATTTCTTGAGCCCTAGCTCGCTCTAAAGCCACTTCGCAATCTGAGGGGTCTAAACGCAACAAAACATCACCTGCCTGAAAACGACCACCGACAATAAACTGTTCAGACACTTCAAGAACCGTGCCTGACACTTCAGAGATTAACATGGTTCTTGTTCTAGGTTTGACTACGCCTTGAGAGCTGACAATTAAGCTGACATCGGAAGGGAAAATGGTTTGAGTATTAACGGCGAGCGCAGCCTTCACCACCGGTGTTTTTTCCGGTTCAGGACGCAGGTTATTCATAATCACCGCAACACACACTGCGGCTATTAAAATAATGATGGGTAGCAAAGCTTTCATCAATTAAATGTCCTTTTTATTATAGTTTCTTTCCTTGAGCTCTCTTTACGCACAATCACACTAAATCAAACCCATTCAAAAACAATCAATAGCTGGATCGTTACGCCCGTGGCCACACCAGCGACAACATCGTCGACCATAATGCCAAAGCCACCGCCCACATTTTTATCTATCCAACTGATAGGCCAAGGCTTGACGATATCAAAAAAACGAAACAACACAACCCCTAAAACTAGATAGTGCCACTCAAATGGCAACGCTATCATGGCTATCCAAAGGCCGACAAATTCATCCCAAACAATACCTGCGTGATCATGGACACCCAGTTTTTTAGCCGCCGACCCACATAAATATACTCCAAAAATACCAGACAAACTAATAAATACCAGATAGCTTATCAACGAGAGTTCAGCAAGACACACCCAAAGTAACGCCGCAACGAGTGTACCCATGGTACCTGGAGCAAAAGGTGATAGACCACTGCCAAAACCAAATGCCAAAAACATTTGCGGTGTTCTAATTATACTTGCTAATGACGGATTATTATTCAAAGTGATCGAATCCCTTTTTAGATGCCTCAACTGGCATTCCATCTATTAGCACCTGACCGCTTATCTTTGAGCTTACCGCCATGACGCCAATTTCTGTCGCATCAATAATACCCTCTTCTATCCACACTGACATCAGCGCGCGATACTCTTGCGAAACAGTAAAACATAGCTGATAGTCATCTCCAGCAAACAGAGCCCATGATAAAAATTGATCAGGAAATATCCGCTTAACATTGGCATGAACGGGCAGTTTATCCGTAAAAATTTCTGCGTTGAGCCCACTAGCATTACAAATATGCCCCAAGTCTGCCACCAAACCATCAGAGACATCAATGCAGGCAGATGCTATCGAATTCAACATAAGACCTTCTGCTATTTTTGGTTCGGGTCTGTAAAAGCGATTTACCAAGCGCTCTCGCTCTATGATATCAATAGATGTGCAACCATATATATCGTTAATAGTACTTAATCCAGCAGCACCGTCGGCTAAAGTGCCAGTAACGTATATATAATCCTCTGCCTTGGCTCCTTGACGTTTTAAGGACTGTCCTTCCACCACTTCACCGATTACCGTAATCGATATAGTGAGAGGCCCTGCAGTGGTATCGCCTCCGATTAGAGCGCAATTATACTCAGAGGCAACATCTGCAAGTCCAGTACTAAATTTTTTTAGCCAGGATTCTTTGGCATATTCTTTTGGTAAGGTAAGCGCTAAAGTAAACCATCTAGGCTTGGCGCCCATAGCAGCCATATCACTGAGATTAACGCAAAGTGCACGATGACCAATGCGTTCGGCAGTAGCCGAAGATGGAAAGTGAACGTGCTCTAGGAGTGTATCTGTAGCTACCACTAACTGGTTACTGCTCACAGATAATTCAATAACAGCGCCATCATCACCAATTCCTGTGACCACACCATCCTGTTCGGTTAAATCCTTAAAGTAAGCCTCAATGATTTGAAATTCGTTGGCTTTTTGGGGTGATGATCGCGACAAACTTGTACCTCTCTAAAGTGAGCCTACATAGCGCGGTCAGCTTTGATTTCTATGCCTCGCTTTACAATGGCAACCTGATCAAGCACGCCATTAATAAACTTAAAAGCATCGGTGGGGCCATAGGTTTTAGCGAGATTTACTCCCTCGTTAATAACCACCTTGTAGGGTACATCTATACTAAATATCATCTCAAACGTTGATAGACGCAAAACCGCTCTGGAAACGGGATCAAGTTGCTTGTTGTCTCGATCAAGAAAGGGTTCAAAAGTACCGTCCACTTCTGTTAGATTTTTAGGCACACCAAACAAAATAGCATGAAAAAGTTTGTCATCAACTTTACTCATCTTATTGTCAGCATGGAATTCCGCCTCTATAGTCTCTAGATCTGTTCCACCTACTTCCCATGAATACAGGGCCTGAACAAGCATACGACGCGCTTTTTGACGCTCTCTTGCTTTTGACATTTACCAACTACCATCCATTTGATTAAACACAGTGAGCATCTCAAGAATCGATAATGCCGACTCCTCTCCCTTGTTCTCAGCATTGTCTCCAGCTCTTGCTAACGCCTGATCCAAATTGTCAGTGGTTAATAAACCAAAAGCAATAGGCATATTGTGCTTTAAACTTACCTGTCCGATACCACGTGTGGTCTCTGAACAAACATAATCGAAATGCGGAGTGTCGCCACGAATGACACAACCCAAAGCGATAATTCCATTATATCGCTCAGTGCGCGCAGCATGCTGACTAGCAATTGGCAGTTCAAACGCGCCAGGCACACGGAAAACATCAACGGCTTTATCGGTAATACCATGACGAGCCAATGCTTTAATGGCCCCATCAAGCAGAGCATCAGTGATCTTAGCATTCCATCGCGCGGCAATGAGAGCTATACGAACCGCCCCTGCATCAAAATCACCCTCGTTTGGCCTGAATTGTCCCATCAAAAAAATCCTATTGTTGTATTGCCCATTTCGATCATTACTATTTGAGTTAAATTAATCACAATTAACATAATCAACAACTTCTAGGTCAAAACCAGAGATTGCTGTAAATTTAAATGGTGCACTCATCAAACGCATTTTCTTGATACCTAAATCCATAAGTATTTGTGAACCTGTACCCACTTGTTGATATACCACTTCACTAGCTAACTTTGTATTACCAACAGAAGGATTTAAAATAGCCTCAACTTCAGCATCTATATCGCCAGCTGTCTCAGGATAATAAAGAAGCACAACCGCGCCTCTTCCTTCCTTTGCAACACGCTCAAGGGCACGATGGAAAGACCAGGCTTTAAAGTCACCAAGGGATTCAACAGCAAGAATATCTCTTGCCAATCGGTTAACATGAACGCGGACCAATGCTGGTTCATCGCCACTGACGTCGCCCATAACCAAGGCAAAATGCTTTTCATTTCGTGCTTTGTCTAGGTAAGTCTTGAGAATGAACTCACCAAAATGGGTTTTCACCGGTCTTTCATTAATGCATTGAGTAGTTTTTTCTGTAACTAAACGGTAGTGAATAAGGTCAGCAATAGTGCCAATCTTTAGTTGATGCTTCTCAGCAAATTTTTCCAGATCGTCTCGACGAGACATCGTCCCATCTTCATTCATAATTTCTACAATAACGGCAGCGGGTTCGAAACCCGCTAATCTGGCTAGGTCACAGCCTGCTTCTGT
>DNBN01000098.1:14590-14921 GCA_003491845.1 Porticoccaceae bacterium
CAATCACAGCGGCAGGTTCAAACCCCGCCATTTTTGCCAGATCACAACCCGCTTCTGTATGGCCTGCTCTGCTTAAAACGCCGCCTGCCTGAGCTTTAAGCGGAAAGATATGCCCTGGCTGAACAATATCATCTGGTCGGGCATTGCCAGCTACTGCAGCCTGAACAGTGCGTGCACGATCCGCAGCAGAGATACCAGTTGTTACTCCCTCGGCGGCTTCAATAGACAAGGTGAAAGGCGTACCGTGACTTGAATTATTATTTACACCGGCAACCATCATTGCAAGATCCAACTGCTTGCAGCGCTGCTCATTGAGCGTCAAACAAATAAG
>DNBN01000206.1:0-1019 GCA_003491845.1 Porticoccaceae bacterium
GTTAAGAGTTAAGAGTTAAGAGTCAAAATCAACAATCCAGAGTGAGTGAGCTTCAATTCACATATGGGTTGACTAGCTAATACCTAAATAGATGCTGTTTGTAACAATACAGGCTGGCACTGTTTGAATTTGGATTGATAGCATTGTGCTGCGGTTTCCTGCGCAATTTGTAGTTCATCTGTGGTCATTGCCTCTTGAAGCTCGTCAAGCTCATCACGCACTTTAAGCTTGCTCGAGGTGTCTGCCATTGCCCACCAAATGTATGCATTTATCTTATCCGCATCTGTGCCTATGCCATGGTTATATACAGTGGCAAGCATGTTTTGGGCATAAATATGCCCTTGAGCAGCAGCATCTTCGTACCATTTCAAACCTCTTGCGAAGTGTTCTGGAATACCTTCCCCAGAATAGAATAGAGTTGCCACATTAAATTGAGCGTTGGCATCACCCTGAGCCGCAGCCTTAAGGAGCCAATCGCACGCTATTCTCTTGTTTTCTGGCACACCTAACCCATGAAGATACATGTAGCCGAGTAAAAACTGGCTTTCTGAATACCCTTGATCAGCAGACGCTTTGTACCACTGTGCCGCTTGATAAAGGTTTTTGGTTTGACCTATTCCTTTGAAGAACATGGTTGCAAGCCCGAACTGAGCCTCTGGGTTTCCAGCATTAGCCTCTTTCTCATACCATTTGATCGCATCAGAATTACCCGGTGTGACTGTCGTTCTCCACAAATAGGTTTCATAGATTGTTTTGTTTGCTTCGGTTCTGTTATGTTCAGATAATATCAAAAAAGACTGGAAATCGAGGGCTTCGCAAGTAACAAACTTGAGGCTCAAAAATAATGTTATAACTAGGGCTAGAGTTTTCATTCTATCGGTGACTGTTTTGGATTATGCGAAATTGTATACTATTTTTCTTAGGTTATCGATCTGAAAATCTGTTTATAAATAAGTGATGTTGTCAATATGTCGATATGTCAATATGTCAATATCTATCTGTTGTTTGTTACCGAAAGA
>DNBN01000206.1:1160-9943 GCA_003491845.1 Porticoccaceae bacterium
ATTATGCGAAATTGTATACTATTTTTCTTAGGTTATCGATCTGAAAATCTGTTTATAAATAAGTGATGTTGTCAATATGTCAATATGTCGATATGTCAATATGTCAATATCTATCTGTTGTTTGTTACCGAAAGAGAGCTATCTAAGTTGTTTTTTTAACTTCAGCAAAGCGTCAATTGACCTTATTTTTCTGACTTTTTCCACAAAAACGATCGAATAACAAAAGAAGCTGCCATTCCCAAAATCAACACTAGTAAGGTAATTTTGTCCCTATGGGGTGTTTCGGGCATCCAAATGTTCTGACTTTCTAGATAAAACAGGATGTACATTGCCGCGAGTAATGGGCTAAATGAGACTACATTTTGCAACTGTTTTCGAAGTCTAGTTCGTTTGTTCATAAAATAGCGCGCCGAGCATAAAGCATTATATGCTAGCATAGTTATTTTTGAGACGGTAGTTATGCCATCTGGCAGCGATTTATAGTAGTACAGTGAGCAAACAGCCAGAGCTTCTGACCTATAGGCATGGTGGCTGTGAGCTAGTCTATGTTGCGACACTTCACCAACCTACAAATTTTGTTAGCGAAGGGTTTTGAATGATCTTGAAGTTGTCACAAGTACTTAAGCTCAAGGTACTCAATCAGTGGGGCTTGTTTGTGGTGTGCTGCGCAGTTATGAGTGTGTTCAACCTTCTAGCTATGGCAGGGCAAAACATAGCAACGCCTGAAGGTGTATCCCATATGATAGGCTATTCTGTGAGATGGGCCGTACCTTTTATCTATTTGGCCATTGCAGCTTCCGCTATTAAAATTCTTTTCAAAGGCGCTTTGTCAAACTGGCTGTTGCGCAACAGAAAGTATATTGGATTGGTGTTTGGTTTTGCTATGGCGTGGCAAGCTGTTTTTATTTATATATTGTCTACATTCCATGTAGATTACTACTACTCGGATGTTTACGTATTTCGCGATGAGCTTGAGGGTAGTATAGGATATATTTTCTTAACGGCTATGATACTCACATCGTTCAATATTGCCCGCAAAAAGATCACTCAAAAACAATGGACACTCATTCAAAAGAGTGGTGTTTATTTTCTCTGGGCCTATCCTTTTAGCGTGTATTGGTGGAATCTGTTTTACTATCCCTTCATCGAAGGCGGAGGTAATCCGGAGTTACATGATTATGTTTTTTATGTCGCTGGATTCATCGTGGTTGCGTTGAGGATTTTTGCTTGGGGTAAATTGCGACTTTTAGCTAATCAAAAAGCTAAACATCAAGTTCAATTACCTTCTGGTGTTAAATTTTTTGGCAGCACATTAGTTGTTATAGGATTAATAGTATCGGCCACCGGCCATTACTGGTTTGAACCAGTTACTACTGTACTTTCCGGTCCCCAGTGGGCTGCACAGACCTCATTATGGCTACCTTTTTGGCCACTTGAGCCGTTCTTTTCCTTGATTATTATTGGTGCAGGGACTGCAATTAAAACAGGCAGAGGGTATGTGTCATCAACCATTGGGTCTTCCGGTAGGGTGAACTAACTGTTAACGGCAACCCTTAAAGTTAGACTCATAACATTTAAGCGCTTTGCTCTGTGCTTGCTCAAGTTGAGAAGTTGACATAACAGATTTGATTTCCTCTATTGCTTTATTTGCCTCTGCACTGCCTTGAGTTTTTGCCATTGAGTACCAAAGGTATGCATCTACACTGCTCTTGGGGGTACCTTGACCCAGTTCGTACATTCGGCCAAGACTCTGCTGCGAGAAAACATTTCCTTGCGCAGCAGCGTTGTGATACCACTGCAACGCTTCTCGATTATCTCTGCGCACACCTCTTTCCAATCTATAAGCGTCAGCAAGTTTATGTTGCGCAAGAATATGGCCACTTTGCGCAGCTTTTTTAAACCAATAAACGGCTTTTATATCATCAGTTACAAGTGTTATTCCATCTGATAGTTTGGTGGCTAGACGATACTGAGTTTCTGAATCACCATTGGATGCTGCCCGTTCGTACCATTTTAGTGCTTCAGTGTCATCTTCGGGTATTCCCAAGCCGGTTGCCAACATAAAAGCTAATCTATATTGACTGTCTATGTTACCTGCTTCAGATGATGCTCTGTACCATTTACTGGCTAGTATTTTATCTTCCTCAACGCCTTCTCCGTAGTCATACATAAAGGCTAATCGTGTTATGGCTTCTTCTCTTCCCTGTTCCCCTGCCTGCGAGAACCAGTAAAACGCTTTAGCGTCATCTTCTGGAATACCTTCCCCATAACCATACATAAAGCCGAGTCGAGTTTGCGCATCAACTTGGCCCTGTTCTGCAGCCATTAGATAATATTGCTCGGCTTTTGCATTATCTTCAGTCACTCCTTCGCCATGATCAAACATGTTGCCCAGGTAGTACTGAGCTGAGGCATTACCACCATTAGCAGCTACGGCATACCAGCGGATAGCTTCTCTATTGTTTTCAGGCATGCCATCACCATTATCAAACATTATACCCAGTTTTAGTTGAGCGTTAGTTATACCCCTTTCTGCTGGTTTTCTGAACCATTGCATGGCTTTTTTGAAGTCTCGTTCTACGCCCTGACCATTGAAATACATCATGCCCAGATCAAATTGTGCCGATGCGTCTCCATTTTGAGCACGTCTCAGGGTATTTTTAAAGTCAGGCGTTGTCGATTCACAGAGTGGTGATGAGAGTAAAAATGAAATAAAGATAAACTTCGCAATATTATGCATACTAAATTCTCTTTCATTGAGAGGTTATTTGCAATTATAAAAAGTTTACTAATCTGCTACGCCAATATAACGGAGCAGTGCTTCTCTGGGAAGACCTTTGTGGTGTTGAATGATAAGCCTCTCTTCTTCCGCTACCATTCTATCGAAGTACGCCGTACCAAGATCGTCGCTATCACCAGCCAGCTGTCGGCGTGTGTTAGCTCTCTCTATTGCCTTTTCATAGATTTCTTGACCGTAATCCTCGACAAAAGACTCATAATTTTGTCTTGTAAGCTTTTTTAGAAAGTTGAACATGTCATGCCGTACCGTGTTTCATATCAAAAATATATTCCAAAAATCACGCGGCTAATATTACACCATGGAAACGCATTATTCTACGCATAAAAGTGTGCGGCAGCACACAGTGTGAGGTTTTACTAGTCCTAGTTCTTGTCTTAAGTGACTGGCCTTGGATAAATAGATACATAATTTGCATATTAAGTAGAAAAAGTTGCGAAAACAAGAAAGATAGCTTACCAGTAATCAGTTGATACCGATGTTTTTCATGCCAAAGTTAATATTAACAAGAATTTGATTTATAGGTTTAATTACCTCGCGCGGGGCTATCCACTGTCATAGTCGCATCTGCTGCAATATTGACATGACTGTCATAGTGCATTTCTTTTTTAAGAAAAGTACCTGTACTCGGTTTAAATATATTGCAAGATGTTATTGGCTTGGCATAGAGATGAAGTGACAAACCTCTTTCAACGCCAACATTATGCAGGCTATGAACCCCAATAAAGTCAGTCATATATGTTACTGTTTTAGCGGATGCATGTTTGGTTTCTTGGTGAACTAACTGATTATTCTCTTGATTATAGATAACTTCTTCGAATTCGCCCTGTACAAAATACATCCAGCATTCTTCTGAATTATGGTCATGAATGGCAGTTTTTTGCCCAGGCTGCCAGCATATTAAAATTAATTCAAAGCGCTCATTATACTCGATACAGACGCGAGTGTGATGCTTCTCAGACCATAGGCTGTAAGGCGTTATGTTGGAAGGATCAATTATAATATGTTGCGCTACAGAGAGAAAATCAGCAGTTTCCGTATTCTTTAATACTGCAACCAGCTGCTTTAGGCTAGTAATCGGTTCACCTTCAGAATTATGGTTAATGGTTCCATCTGTTGGAGCAAGCATTTTGTGCATCCTTGGTAGAGTTTGTAAAAAGGCTCGATTCTAATAGTGTATAACCTACACCTTCATTGTACCGTAAAAGCGACTTTATCAGTCTTTATTTGGGTCAGAAATGCCAAACCCAAGACTTGCTAACCATGTTACCACATCACGATAAACATCAGATCTATTGGTTTCGTTTAATATTTCGTGACGGGCCTTAGGATAAATAGTTTTTTTAACATTGGATATTCCCGCATTCAAAAGGACCTTCTCCAAAGCGATAATGCCCTTAGACTGATTGCTTACAGGGTCATCTTGTCCCGCGAAAAGATGTATTTGCAAGTTTTTGTCCAACTTCGCCATGGACTTAGTTTGAGAGAGTTCTGACATGCCGATCAAAAAGTCACACCATGATTGGCTCGTCAATGGTCCCCCACATAGAGGGTCAGCAATATAGGCATCCACAATATCTGGATCTCTAGATAGCCAGTCAGAAGATGTTCTAGTAGGTTTAAAAGCGTTATTAAAATGACCAAAGGATATTTTTTCCAGAAGGCTACTTGGATGTGCACGACCAACTCGAAAACGCTCTATACGAGCTATAAGACTGGCAATTTTCCATGTTGCGCTATTTGCATAATTTGATCCAGATAGAATAACAGCAGACAGCGGACTTCCCAGCAGTGCGTTCAATCCAACGTTATACTTTTGGCATAAATGCGTAGCCATAAAAGAACCCATGCTATGCCCTAATATTACGAGAGGCAAATCATTTTGAGAATCAATATGCCTCAGTAACTGCCACTGATCATCAATCATTTGATTCCATCCGTTTTCGTTTGCCACATGATAGCTTTTGCCCATGTTTTTGCCCGTCTGACCATGGCCGCGATGATCTCCTGCGGTAACCATTATATTATGTGTGTTGAGAAATCTAGCAAAATCATCATATCGTGCACTGTGCTCTGACATGCCATGCATAATATGGAGCCATAAGACTGGTTCTGTGGGGCGCCATTCTAGGTAATGCATGTTGCCCTTATCGCCGCTTGTAAAAGGAAGCTTTGTGTAATCTATGTCGCTCATGATAGGTAGCCTGATGATGGTAAAAAAGTGTCGCGAGTATGTTACTTAACCAAAATACTAAAATCCGATAGCTTACCACAGCCTTTTATAGAGCATATACCTGCTAAGGTGTTGGGTTGAGAATGGATGCATATATGCGGCTATTATGGATATTATTTTGCCATTATCTTATTTTTTTAGTGTCACTAATGCTCTGTAAAAGTAAGTAGCAACAGGAATTTATTGGCTTATCAACCGACACAGTCAACTAGATCATCAAACGATTGACCTTAGAGCTTGCAAGCAGAGTCCATGTAAAATATCTCTTACTTTTATTCTGTTAGATACGGCTAACTATAAAATTGAATTGGCTTCGTCTTTCACCAATGAACCCTGCTGCCTGACAAGTTCGGCATTGCTGCTACTGAGCAAGAGAGTCATCCTCACTTGAGGTCGTAATTGAGCGTTTTAGCGCTGATCGTGTAGCCTTATCCAATGCAATTATTCTCTAATATGTCTTTAATCAAGATTAGTCTCGTGACTAGGGGTAAATCAGTCTTAAGCCTCATTTTATGGCGACAAATAAAAAGGGCGACTGATTGAGTCGCCCTTTTTGCTTTCTACAAACGCTGCGATCAGAAGTCTTTTCGCAACGTTAAGCCAAAGGTGCGCGGAGCATTGGGATATCCAGAGAAGCTACCCGGTGCTGCTGTGGTTGGGAAGGCTGAAATCAAAGATTCGTGATCTGTGAGATTACGAGCCCAAAGGATAAGGCTCCAATCGTTCATCTCAGAATTAATGCCTACACTAGCATTGAAATTATCAGTGCTTCTAGCTGCGATTGACAGAGGAATTAAATCTGCAATTTTGATTTCATCTTCATAGACATATTCAAGTCTAACAAATCCACTGATTGAAGAAGATACGTCAAAGGAGTAGACCGCATTGGCATTCGCGCTCAACTCATGAACACCGGTAGGTGTTAAGCCTGAAAGATCAGTGAAGCTTTGGCCTTCAGGACACTGATACTCAGCACCTGCAAGGCCAGTAGTATCACAAGATCCTCTCAAGAATTCGTCGTAGACCGGATCAATAGCAATAACTGATAGTCGTAAAATAAGATCTTCAGATGCGGCAAACATACTATCAAACTCAATACCTTTATGGGTTTGTTCACCTGCGTTGACCAAATTAAAGCCTGTTCCTGTAAATGCATTGGATTGGAAGCCTTTGATCGATTGGTCAAATAAAGCGATGTTGACATAGCCCCTATCAAAGGATTTTTTCATACCCAACTCAATTGAGGTTGCTTCTTCAGGGTCAGCTGAGCGCAAATCTCGCGCATCAACAGTCAGACTCACTGATATCGCCTTAAAGCCTGTAGAGTGACTGGCATAAAACGTAGTATCTTCATCAGCAGAATAGGCAAGACGCAGCGTATGCGTCAGGTCATCTGAGTCAAATTCGCCAGACTCATCTGCATTTGGGTAGTTTACAAAAGGCTTAAAGAACTGCAGGCCGGTGAGAGCGCCTAGACCTGCTGCTTCAAAAGGAAGTGCGGCAAAGGTATCCACTACACGAACATCAGAGATTACATCTTTTTTATCATCGGTATAATTGAGACCGATAGTTGCAACTAAGTGTTCAGAAAGATCATAGTCAAGTTGACCAAAAAATGACGTTGATTTACTTTCCATTCTGTAGGCTTCGTGGGGTAATCCGGTCCCTGGAACATAAAAAATGTCAGAACAGGCTACGCCATTTACAAAACAAACACCGAAAGCTGCACCAACATAGTTAATTCCAGATCCGCCAACCGGGGCAAGAACTGCGTCAGCGGCGGCTCCAAAGGCTTGCGCTAATCCAGCGGTAACAAGCGTGTCAGCAAAAGGATAAATTTGCGTTCCAAAAGTAACGTTTCTAAAGTGATCAATATCTAATGCGGAATAGTAACCACCGATCATCCATTGCATAGGTCCATCACCGTTTGATGAGAGTCTAATTTCTTGGCTAAAGGTATCGAACTCCTGATCACCGCGATTTTCAGCTACTAGGTCAGCACCAGAGAAGTCTGCGTCAAACGTTGTTTTCGAGGTCTGATTACGTTTTGCTGTAATCGAGGTTATGGTTGCAAAATCAAGATCCCAATCCACTTGAACTGATAAACCTTTACCCGTTAGTTGGTTTCTTGGTTTCTTGGTGCCATCAGCACTATCGTTCATGTAGGACTCTCTTGCAAAGGGGTCGATCGGCGCATATCCATATCCGTTAGCAATGGCGAGCCCAGCAGTAATTTGCGAGGTAAACCCATCAACTAAAGACGTTGCAATACAGCATTCCTCATCCATAGAGTTATAATCCGCGATAACTCGCACCGTAAGATCATCCGATGGCTCAAGTAATAATTGGGCTCTAATTGCAGACCGGTCGCGTCCATTTAAGCTACTGCCATCAGTTAGGTTAGTGGCATATCCATCTGCTTGATTGCTACTTCCTGACAATCTAAATGAGGTAGTATCTGTTAGCGCATTGGTGATAGTACCTTTTACAATTTTCTGGCCATAGTTACCAATGGTTGCACCAAAACTACCACTAAATTCCTGCTCTGGTAATTGTGTAGTCATGCTGATAACACCAGCAGAAGCATTCTTACCAAATAGGGTCGATTGAGGGCCACTTAAAACCTCTACACGCTCTATAGTTGGCAGATCAGCCATAGCACCAGCAGACCGTGTTCGTGCAACACCGTCGATATAAACGCCAACTGCAGGTTCAATACCAGGGTTATTAGCACCATTACCAAAGCCACGAATCACAAAGTTGGTTTGTGAGGTCTTCTGCAATTGGCTTACTCGCAATGTGGGTACAGCAGATTGTAAATCGATTAGGTCAACAATTGCAGATTGATCAATTTGTTCAGCTGTCGTTACAGAAACTGATACTGGAATATCCTGAAGTGTTTGTTCACGTTTGTTAGCGGTGACAATCACTTCTTCAATTTGCGCTAAACCTGTGGTTGAAAAGATCATTGCACTAACGCTTATAAGCGCAATACTCTTACGTAATGTTGCCATATAAAAGTTTCCCTTGGTGTGTAACTGTTAATAAATAATGATTAAAATTCATCGAAAGATAGGTTCACGTATATACACATACATATAAATATGAATGAACTCTAGGTCAACAGCCTAAGATAACCGTTGTGCGATACTTTTAGTTGAAAAAACATACCTGTCCTAATGTTAGAGTCTTCGTGGACCGGTGGGCATTATAAGAATATTTCTTACTAAATCTATACTTTTGATACTAATTTTACTTAGTATTGAGCACGATTTTTTTGCCTTAGATAGTAGATGATCTCACGCGTGCTAGCCAAGGGCTGACTAGCACGCAATAAAGGTTTTTCGTTTAGGCAGGATCGGGGTAAAGAGCAGAAAAGTGAGCTTGTTTTGATGGGCATATGTTGACCTTTGTTAAATCTCCTTGAATATGTGGCAGGTTTAAAACGCGCGTGTCCATTAATTTGAACCATAACCAAGGAACATATGCTATTAGGTACATACCAAAGTAGCCGTTGGGTAATTCTGGAATGTTGTCAAAATTGCGCAAACTCTGATAGCGTCTTGCCGGGTAAGCATGATGATCAGAGTGTCGTTCTAAATGAAATAACACCACATTACTCATTATGTAGTTTGCATTCCAAGAGTGATGCGGTTTGCAGCGTTCATAACGGCCATTTTCCTTACGCTGACGCAGCAGTCCGTAATGCTCTATATAGTTTGCTGAGGTAAGCTGATACCAGGCCCAGACATT
>DNBN01000206.1:10197-11005 GCA_003491845.1 Porticoccaceae bacterium
ATACCAGGCCCAGACATTGTGCAACATTAAAAAAGGCAAAACTATCCAGCCAAAGTAAAAAACCAAGGAGCCCTGAAAAAGCAGTGTTACCCCATAGGATTGTAATATGGTGTTATGGTGACTCCACGTATTTTGATTAGCATTTTCTAACCGATCTTTTTCTAATTGCCAGCCTCGTTTGAAAGTACCTGAAATTTCTCTTATGGCAAAGGCATAGATAGATTCTCCAAGACGCGAGCTTGCTGGATCATCCGGTGTTGCAACCAGTGTGTGGTGACCCTTGTTATGTTCAATTGAAAAATGGCCATAGGCAGGTACAGCTAGCACTATTCTGGCTAACCACTGTTCAAGCTTCGTGTTTTTGTGTCCCAGTTCGTGCGCTGTATTGATCCCCAGACCACTGTAGCCTCCAGCAATAATAGCTACTACTATGGTTGACCAAACACTGAGACTCTGAGTGCCAATTAACCAGGTAAAAACAATTAATACAGCAAAATGCATTGGTACTGTGATAAAAGTGAGTATTCGGTAGTACCAGTCCTCCTCAAGTTGGGCCACTAGTTCTTCTGGTGGATTATTAGTATCAGCACCTATGAGCCAATCAAGAACGGGTACAACTATATAATTAATCATCAGTGGGAGTGCGAGAATCAATTCGTTGCCTGTTTGTAAAAATAGATAAATGAAAAATAATGGCGATAACGGGAACAACATTGATGAAAGCCAAAGATATCGTTTCGTGTCAATATAACTAATCAATCCTTTTTCAGGATGGTACGTGCTGTAAGTTTTCATCATCTAAACTCCC
>DNBN01000235.1 GCA_003491845.1 Porticoccaceae bacterium
TGCGGACAAAACAACCGCTATCGTTGGTGGCTGCAATGGCTATAGGTTTCATGGCAATGGTTTCCGGGATAGTTTCAGCAGAACGTGATACCTCTAGAGATCAATACCGTCATCCAGCGCAAACGCTATCTTTTTTTGGAATTTCTCCGAAAATGGATGTCTTGGAGATTGCTCCTGGTGGTGGCTGGTACACAGAGTTTTTGGCCAATTATATTACCGGGGATCTGCTGGCAGCTCATTACGATCCGAATTCCAAAGTGGCCTATTATCAGAAATCTCAAGCCCGTTTTATGAGCAAGATATCTGCCGATGCGCAATTATATGGCAATGTCAAAATGCACATATTTGATGCGGGTGCAAAAGTACTCGATGTTGAAGATAATGCAGTTGATGCAGCGGTGACGTTTCGAAATGTTCATAATTGGATGGGGTCTGGTACAGAGGCTTCATCTTTTGAGTTGTTTTTTAGTGCTTTAAAACCAGGCGGCGTATTAGGTGTTGTAGAGCATAGAGCCCCAGTGGGGACAGACAAAGCAACAATGCAAAAAAGCGGTTATATGACGCAAGATTATGTTATTGAGCTTGCGGTTAAGGCGGGTTTTATCTTTGAAGAATCCTCCGAAATTAATGCGAACAAAAATGACACTGCAGACCACCCCAAAGGGGTCTGGACGTTACCTCCTAGTTTGCGGTTGGGGAATCAAGATCGTGAGCGCTATTTGGCTATTGGTGAGAGTGACCGAATGACATTGCGGTTTAGAAAACCAAGCTAGTGATTGAAATCCCATCGGCTAGATTAACGCAGGGTGCACTCCGGGGAATTGTGGAGGAGTATATTCTACGTGAGGGAACTGACTACGGTGCTTTGGAGATTACTTTGCAGAGTAAAATTGAACAGGTTATGTTGCAGTTAGAAAAGAGAGAGGTGGTTATTACATTTGACCCGCTTACCGAAAACTGCACGCTCCTTACATCTAATCAGTTCAACAGACTGTCTAGTGAGCATCGCATTACTGAACAAAGCAACACAGATGCTTAAGTCTGGGTTGGTCAGAGATGCGGAGTTCTCGTCTTTGATGGAGAAGGTTCAGGCTGCGCCTCAAATCCTTGTTGGCTTTAGTGGTGGTCTTGACTCAACAGTTTTGTTGCACTGGCTGCACACTTTTATTGCCAAAGACAGGCTAACCGCTATTCATGTCAATCATGGCTTGTCTGCGCATGCTAAGGAATGGGAGACCCATGCTATACAGTTTTGTGCGGCACTTGGCGTGACTTGTCACTGTGAGTCTGTTCGCATCCTTTCCAATGGTGGTGGTATCGAAGATGGCGCGCGGCGAGCACGATATGCAGTTTTTGAGCAGCGCTTGGTGGTCGGAGGAGTTTTATTGTTAGGCCATCATCAAGATGATCAGAGTGAAACTATGCTGTACCGTTTGATGAGAAGTGCAGGGCCCAAGGGGCTTTCAGGTATGCCTGTGACCCGTGCTCTGGGGTGTGGACACTTGTATAGACCCTTATTGTCAGTCTCTAAGCTGGAATTGACACAGTATGCCGTTCAAGAGAGTCTCACCTTTGTAGAAGATAATAGTAATAGTAGTGATATGTATGATCGTAATTTTCTGCGTCATCGCATTATTCCGATACTTGCGCAACGATGGCCTGATTATCGTCAAAGATTGACAGGTGCCGCTGCAATAAACCTTGATGCTCAAGAGCTCTGTCGATCTCTAGCGCTCGAAGACCTTCAGTCACTTCAGGTGCGAAAGGAGCGGGGAGGACTGTCCTTATCGCTAGCCTGTTTTAACGAATTAACAGCGGTAAGACAGAGGAATGTGCTGCGTTATTGGAAACTATCCAACGAACACAGTGGCCCTAACGCGAAGATTATTGCTGAAGTTTTATTATCAGTGATTAATGCGAAAATAGACGCTAACCCAAAAGTTGTTTATCAAGACACTGAGTATCGACGTTTTTCTAATCGTTTGTATATGTTAGATGCGCATCGATTTAGTCATGCTCAGACACAAGCAATGGATGATTTTGATTGGTGTCATGAAGATGTAGTTGATGTGGGAGGTCATATGCAGCTTGCAGCTGCATCATCCTTGGGATCAGGATTACGAGTACCCCCAACACGGATGTTCACTGTGCGTTTGAGAAAAGGCGGTGAAACGTGCCATCCAGTTGGACGAACTCATTCTAACAGTCTAAAAAAATGCCTCCAGGAGTTTGGAGTAGAACCTTGGTGGCGAGACAAAATTCCTTTGATTTTTGTTGGTCAGGAGCTTGTAGCTGTTGCAGATCTTTGGGTTTGTGAAGGTTGGCAAGCTAAGATCGATGAATTGGGTGTTAAAATCCACTGGCAAGACAACTCTTAGTAGAATCGCTTGTCCCTTTCTGTTAATCTATTCTACCATCTTGACCTTGGTGGGTAATTGCACGTTTCGTTGCTGAAAGACCTCCAAAAGATAATAATCTCTCTTAATTTCTGATCTGTGCAGGGCACTTATGACGCGTTTTATTTTTGTAACTGGCGGTGTTGTTTCTTCTCTAGGGAAGGGCATTGCAGCTGCATCCCTTGGTGCTGTGTTAGAGGCCAGAGGCCTTAATGTAACGATGCTTAAACTTGATCCATATCTTAATGTTGATCCTGGTACGATGAGTCCTCACCAGCATGGAGAAGTATATGTAACTGAGGATGGTGCGGAGACTGATCTTGATTTGGGTCACTATGAGCGTTTTTTACGTTCCAAGATGACACAGAACAATAATTTTACAACGGGCCAAGTGTACGAAACCATCCTAAGACGAGAGCGTCGTGGAGACTTCTTAGGTGGGACTGTGCAGGTGATTCCTCATGTCACAGACGAAATAAAACGGCGTATCCATGTCGGCGCAGGGAATCATGATATTGCCGTTGTTGAAATTGGTGGCACCGTAGGTGATATCGAATCCCAACCATTTTTAGAGGCTGTCCGCCAATTGCGCGGTGAACTGGGGTTTCAAAACTCACTGCTAATTCATCTAACGTTAGTACCATACATTGCCACTGCCGGTGAAACTAAAACTAAGCCTACTCAACATTCGGTAAAAGAGATGCGATCTTTGGGATTGCAGCCTGATGTGCTCCTGTGTCGCTCTGAAGTAGAGCTTGAGGAAGATCAGCGCAAAAAGATTTCTTTGTTTACCAATGTTGAAGAACGGGCCGTGGTCCCTGTCATGGATGCCGCAACTGTATATAAAATTCCCAGAATGCTTCATGAGTGGGGTCTTGATCAGTTTGTATTAGACCGTTTTAACATTGATAAGCCTGAAGCTGATTTAAAGCAGTGGGATATTGTTGTTGAAAATCAAATGACATCAGACCATGAAGTTACTGTTGCTATGGTCGGGAAATATATGGATCTTTTAGATGCATACAAGTCGTTGACAGAAGCTCTTGTTCACGCAGGTATCCACAACAAGACAAAGGTTAAAATTCGTTATATTGATTCTGAAAAACTCGAGGCTAATAAGAGTTTGTTGGATGATGTTGATGCTATTTTAGTGCCCGGCGGTTTTGGTGCTCGTGGTATTGAGGGTAAGATTTTCGCGGTTAAGATGGCTCGTGAAAATAATATTCCATATTTGGGTATATGTTTGGGTATGCAGATTGCCGTCATTGAATATGCTAGAAATGTGTGTGGCTTAGAGACTGCAAACAGTACCGAATTCGATGGAAGAACGAATTATCCAGTAGTCGGACTAATCGAAGAATGGATAGATCAAGCCGGTAATGTAGAGCAGCGCAGTGAAGATTCTGACCTTGGCGGGACCATGCGTCTAGGCGCTCAGATATGCCACCTTATTCAAGGCTCAAAAGCACATGCAATCTATGGTGATGTAGAAATTAAAGAGCGTCATCGTCATCGCTTTGAGGTCAATAATAATTTTCTTCCACAATTAAAGGATGCTGGTCTGGTGGTAGGTGGTCTGTCTTTTGATAGAACCTTGGTTGAAACTGTGGAATTACCTAATCATCGTTGGTTTTTCGCCAGTCAGTTCCACCCTGAATTTACCTCAACTCCAAGAGATGGACACCCGTTGTTTGAAAGTTTTGTTCATGCTGCTGCGGTTTATCAGCATGAAAAACAAAATAAAGGACTTACCCCATGACATCTAAAGTGATTTCAGTTGGTAGGCTAGATATTAGTAATCAGGCTCCCTTGACGCTATTTGGTGGTATGAATGTGCTTGAGTCTAGAGATATGGCGATGGCAATTGCTGAAACCTATGTCAAGATAACTCAAAAGCTAGATATTCCCTATGTGTTTAAGGCATCGTTTGATAAAGCAAACCGTTCGTCTATTCATTCTTTCCGAGGGCCGGGGTTAGATGAAGGCCTCAAGATTCTCGCTGAAATAAAATCTACCTTTCAGATCCCGATAATTACCGATGTTCATGAAACGCATCAAGCACTGCCAGTATCTGAGGTTTGTGACATTATTCAGTTGCCAGCTTTTCTTGCTCGTCAAACGGATCTTGTTACGGCTATGGCCGCCACTAATGCGGTTATAAATATCAAAAAACCACAATTCTTGAGTCCTGCTCAGATGGGAAATATTGTTGATAAATTTCGTGAGTGTGGAAACGAGAAAATTATGCTTTGCGAGCGTGGAACCTGTATGGGTTATGACAACTTAGTTGTCGATATGTTGGGATTTCGTACCATGAAAGAAGTTAGTGGAGGTCTACCTCTGATCTTCGATGTGACCCATGCATTGCAATGTAGGGATCCTATGGGTGCTGCCTCTGGCGGTCGCCGACACCAAGTTGCTGAATTAGGGCGTGCTGGAATAGCGGTTGGTATTGCCGGTTTGTTCCTAGAAGCTCACCCTAATCCAAAACAAGCTAGATGTGATGGTCCCAGTGCGCTACCTCTTGACAAGTTAGAGCCTTTTTTAGCGCAAATGAAAGCTTTTGATGATCTATTAAAATCGCAGCGCGAGCTCGGCATCGAATAAGCGCTAACATCAGTCTGTTTAAGAGCCTATAAAAGTATAATATTGAATCTGAATGTTACAAAAACTTAACTTTAATGGAGATAAGACCCTATGACTAGTATTGCCGATATTCGCGCCTTTGAAGTGTTGGATTCAAGAGGAAACCCGACGGTACAGGCCGATGTAATATTAGACAGTGGTGTCGTTGGTACCGCTTGCTCACCTTCAGGGGCTTCAACTGGTTCTCGAGAAGCCCTTGAGTTAAGAGATGGCGATAAAAATCGGTATCTTGGAAAAGGCGTATTAACGGCAGTTAACAATATAAATACCACGATTAAACATCTTCTTGTGGGCACCTCGGCGGCGGATCAGCGTAGTTTAGACCAATTGATGATCGACGCAGATGGTACTGACAATAAAGCAGTATTAGGTGCTAATGCAATATTAGCTGTTTCCTTGGCAGCTGCTAAGGCCACGGCTCAGGAATTGGGTATTCCTCTTTATCAGCATATAGCTGATATAAATGGCACGCCAGGTGTGTACAGTATGCCAGTACCTATGATGAATATTATCAATGGCGGAGAGCATGCTGATAATAATGTTGATATTCAAGAGTTCATGGTTCAACCAGTATCCGCCACAAGTTTTACCGAGGCACTTCAAGTTGGCGCCGAGATATTTCATTCTCTGAAGAAAGTGCTTAGCAGCAAAGGGCTTAATACGGCCGTTGGTGATGAAGGTGGTTTTGCTCCTAGTCTTGCGTCCAATGCCGATGCCTTGGCTGTCATAAAAGAAGCTACTGAAGCCGCGGGCTATGAGTTGGGTAAAGATGTAACCCTAGCCTTAGATTGTGCTGCCTCTGAATTTTATAAAAATGGGCAATATGATTTATCTGGTGAAGGGAAGATTTACAGCGCTGAGGGGTTTAGTGATTTCTTGTCAGACTTATGTGATCAATATCCTATTATTTCCATCGAAGATGGCCAAGACGAGTCAGACTGGGACGGCTGGAAATATCAGACTGAAAAGCTTGGTGATCGCGTACAGTTGGTAGGGGATGATTTGTTTGTGACTAACACCACAATTTTGAGCCGTGGTATTGAAATGGGTGTGGCTAACTCTATTTTAATTAAGTTTAATCAAATTGGCACCCTATCAGAAACGCTTGATGCGATATCAATGGCAAAGGCTGCAGGCTATAGCGTTGTTATCTCGCATCGCTCTGGGGAAACTGAGGATACTACTATTGCTGATTTAGCTGTAGCTACTGCAGCGGGACAGATAAAAACAGGATCTTTGTGTCGCTCAGATCGCGTCGCTAAATATAATCGTTTGCTTAGAATAGAAGCTGAATTAGGTAATCAAATAGCTCCCTACAAAGGTCGTTTAGAGTTTAAATACTAAACGCATAGAGTAAAAAACGTCACTATGGCGACATGATATAGGATGTCATTATGCGTTGGTTTGTTATTCTTTTGGTGTTCTTGTTATTTGCGTTGCAAACTCGATTGTGGGTTGGGGAAGGCAGCCTTGCGCATAAATCTGAGTTAAATCGTGAACTGGCAGCGCAAAAAGTTGAAAATAAGCGATTGCGCCAACGTAACGAGTTGCTTGCTAGAGATGTCCAGAGTTTGAAAACTAATCTTGACGCCATTGAAGAGAAAGCAAGACAGGACCTTGGGATGATTAAACAGAATGAGGTTTTCTATTTCGTTACTGATGATGCAGCTCCTATAAAAGACCAAATGATCACATCAGAGGTTTCTCCTTGAGTCGATGCATGCAAAAGTATTGGAGTATTGTACCAGCAGCTGGCACTGGCCAGCGATTTGGTGGAGAAGTGCCAAAACAGTTTCAACTGCTCAATGCCAAGCCCTTAGCACAGCATACTCTGACAGCCTTATTAAGCCTTCCCGTGATCCAAAAAATTGTGGTGCCATGTGATATGTCGTTTGAGGGCTGGAAGCAAGTTGAAGCGATTCAATCGCCTAGGGTCCAGTTAATTGATGGAGGCTCTACTCGCGCAGAATCTGTATTAAATGGTCTGATGTCGCTTGTTGATGTTGCTGATCCAAACGATTGGATATTAGTGCATGATATGGCCAGACCTTGTGTTACCGAAAAGGACATAACGTCATTGATCGATGAATTAAAAGACAATTCTGTGGGTGGTTTACTGGTCAGTCCGATCAATGAGACTTTAAAAATAGTTGACACGAGTAATCGTGTCACTAAAACGGTGCCACGAGAACATTATCGAAAAGCTCAAACTCCTCAATTATTTCGTTTTCAGCTATTAATGTCCGCTATGAAGGATATGCTCGATAGTCAATACCAGCCAACCGATGAGGCTGCAGCGATGGAGCAGGCAGGGTATAAGGTACAAACGGTCGAGGGAAGGCAAGATAATATTAAAATTACCTGCCCAGAGGATCTATTGATTGCTCAGGCTATTTTAGTCAATCAGGGGCAACAGTAATGCGAATTGGTCATGGCTATGATGTTCATGCTTTTGGTAGCGGCGACGCTCTTATTCTTGGAGGTGTGTCTATTCCTTTTGAGCGAGCATTCATTGCCCACTCTGACGGAGATGTTTTAACGCATGCATTTATCGATGCTATTTTGGGTGCTTTGTGTCTTGGGGATATAGGGCGACACTTTCCAGACACTGATCCTCACTATTTAGGCTACGATAGCCTAGCATTACTGGCTAAAGTGGTAATCTTAATGACAGAACAAGGTTATTCACTGGGTAATGCCGATCTGACCATTATTGCTCAACGTCCCAAAATGCTTCCTTATGTGGATGCCATGCGCAAAAATTTTGCCGCTGTTATTCAAACTGATATCCAAAGTATTAACATTAAGGCTACTACCTCAGAGAAGTTAGGTTTTACTGGTCGTGAAGAGGGCATAGCTTGCCATGCGTCAGTGTTATTATCGCCAGTTAGTTGTTAGCTATAATGCCGCTAAACTCTGCCGGTAATTTTCGACACTTTGATATTAATTCTATGCCTTATTTTTATGGTAAACCGCTGGCTACGGCGGTTTATCGTTGCTCTCCCGAAGATTTTTTAGTCGACGAAATTTTAGATGTCCAAGCTTCTGATGGCGGAGAGCATCTCTGGGTTTTGGTATCTAAGCGTGATCAAAATACCAGTTGGGTGGCGGGATTGTTAGCAAAACTTGTAGGTATTCCCAGAAACAGTGTGGGCTTTTGCGGGCTTAAAGATCGCTTCGCGGTGACTCGACAATGGTTTAGTCTGCATTTACCTGGTCAAGAGATTGATTTAGATGTACTAAAACATCCAGATTTCGATGTATTAAAAGCGGTACGTCAGAATAGAAAGCTTCGCAGAGGAGTGCATAGTGGCAACCAATTTAGAATTGTATTGCATGACTTTTTTATAAAGGATTCAGACTTGCAGAAGCGTATTGAATGTATTCAGGAGCGCGGAGTGCCGAATTATTTTGGTGAGCAGCGTTTTGGTCATCAAGGGAATAATCTTTTGGAAGTACAAAAATTAGTGGACAACGAGGGCCTTAAAGGTAATCGACATGGTAAAGGCCTCTTTCTGTCAGCAGCCCGCTCGTGGCTTTATAACTTAGTGTTGGCGAGATGGATCGAAAAGACACTGCAATCATGCAATGATATTGTGCCAAGTGACGGGCCTTTATGGGGCCGCGGTCGTTCAAATGCTACTCCACTAGTTGCTGATATTGAATATGAAGTGCTTAATGATTGGCAAGATTGGTGCTACGCGCTGGAACATGCAGGTTTAAAACAGCAGCGCAGGGCATTTGTAATGTACCCCACAAACTTAACCGCGCAGTGGCTGATTCCGGGAAAATTATGCTTGCAGTTCAGTCTTACTAGCGGTTGCTATGCTACATCATTACTTAGAGAAATAGCAGAATTATCCAAGCCAATACGCACATCGCTATGATATATTATTTGTCATTTAGGCTATGTTTTTGATTAATAATTTTGGAGTTAGTGTGAACGTTTTAATGAGAAAGAAATGATGAATTCCATGGAATTAGCAGGCGTAGGGATGACGTCTCAACGGACTCGTGAACGTTTAATTAACCGCTTGACTGATCAGGGTATTACCCATCAGGGTGTTTTAGATGTTATACGTATGACCCCTCGCCATATTTTTTTGGATGAGGCTCTTGCACATAAAGCCTACGAGGATACAGCGTTGCCCATTGGTTATTCTCAAACCTTATCTCAACCCTATATAGTAGCTCGAATGACGGAAATTTTACTGTCCTTAGGACCCTTAGATAAAGTGTTAGAAATAGGCACAGGTTCTGGTTATCAGGCGACTATATTGGCACAGCTAGTTACTCAGGTACATACCGTTGAGCGCATTGAGCCTCTTTTGCTAAAAGCCAAGCAACGATTTAGAAAGCTTGGATTAAATAATATCCAAGCTAACCTATCAGATGGATCTTTTGGTTGGAAAAAACAGGCGCCTTACAATGGTATTATTGCTACTGCAGCCCCGCAATCGATTCCGGAGAGTTTATTGCACCAGCTGGCGCCAAATGGCATATTGGTAATACCTGTTGGTAATGGTAATGAACAAACCCTGAGTGTGGTTAAGCGAATAGCTAACACTGACGAGTTTGATCAAAAGACAATTGAAAAGGTTAAATTTGTTCCCCTATTAAGTGGTTTAGCACGCTGAGATAAGAGATATTACTGATGAGATCATTAAAGAACAATTTTCAGCTGTTTTTCAAAGGAATTCTAATGGGTGCTGCAGATGTTGTGCCTGGGGTATCTGGAGGCACTATCGCCTTTATTACTGGTATCTATGTTGAGTTGGTGGCGACGATTAAAGGATTCAATCTCGATGCTTTGCGGGTATTGAAAACCCAGGGTATTACTGTCGCTTGGTCCCATTTAAACGGTAACTTTATTACTATTTTGTTGGCCGGGATTGTTTCCAGTGTTGTGTCCCTTGCACAGGTTATGCAATATCTTCTTGTGGCGCAGCCCTTGCCTTTGTGGTCTTTTTTTTCAGGGCTAATAATCGGGTCAGTATTGTTCTTATTGCGTCAGACGCCGGCTAAAAATGTGACTGAAAAAATACTGTTTATTATCGGTATTGCAATAGCCTATAGTATTTCTATAGCTCCAGCTATTGTTTTGGAAGGAACCATATTGACTATGTTTTTTGCCGGATCAATCGCCTTATGTGCAATGATATTGCCAGGTATTTCAGGATCTTTTATTCTTGTCTTATTGGGCCTTTATCCGGTTTTCATAAGTGCGATTGCAGATCTAAATATAGCTATTTTATGCGCTTTTGCTCTAGGTGGAGTGAGTGGATTAATGATGTTTAGTCGCTTATTATCTTGGTTATTGGACCATTATCAATCAGCAATTATTGCACTTATGTGTGGTTTTCTCGTTGGCAGCTTAAACATTATTTGGCCATGGAAACAGACAATAGAGTCGCAGCTAAGCAATACTGGAAAGCTAATTGTCACGCAGACTGAAAATTTATTGCCGGCCCAATTCGCTGAGATAAATGGCCAAGACCCGCAACTGATCCTGTGTCTGATGATGTTGCTGGTAGGTTTTGTTGTAGCGCTGGGACTTGAGTACATGGGAAAACCTACGCCTGACGTGCGGTCGTAGGTTTTAAATGGTGCTAAAACAGGTCAGTTTATTGCTATTTTTCTCTGCGATAATCGGTTGTACTAGTCAACCGGCCGAGGTTGTTGATCGCACGCCACCGGCAAGGGTAAGTATCAAAACACACCTAGTGGAAGCGGGAGAGAGCCTTTATTCTATTGCTTGGCGCTATGATTTAAATGTGCCTAAGCTTGCAAAGATTAATCAGCTTAAGGCGCCCTATTTAATAAGTCCTGGGCAGCGCTTAAAGCTTGTAGCTGAGAGTGCTATGCCCCTCAAATCATCATCTAATGGACAAATACACAAGGTTGGTAAGGGAGAAACCTTGTTTTATATAGCCTCCCAGTATGGGGTTGATGTGGCGATAATCGCAGAGTTGAATGATTTAAAATCACCTTATCTCATCAAGGTGGGGCAGCTACTAACGTTAACGGGTAAGAAGGTGCAAGGACGAAAGTTGGTTGCCAGCAACGATGTTAGAAATCCTTTAAAATTGCCTGTTTCTAGTGCGTCGGTAACTAAACCTTCAAAATTGCAGCCTACTTATAGCAAAAATTGGGCTTGGACGTGGCCAATCAGGGGCACCCTTGTTGAGAGGTTTAATCCTAAAGAATTGCAAAAAGGGTTAAAAATCAAATCAAATACTGGTGTTAGTGTCTATGCCGCGGCTCCCGGAAATATAGTCTATGCAGGATCAGGACTTCGAGGCTACGGACGGTTGATTATTATTAAGCATAGTGATACCTTGTTGAGCGCTTATGCAAATAATGATAGTTTGCTAGTAAAAGTTGGGCAAACAGTAAGACAAACTGACGTTATTTCAAAGTTGGGTGTAGATCAAACTTTATATTTTGAAATAAGAAAGGATGGAAATCCAGTAGATCCGTCTAAGTATTTAGATTAAAAGGGTAGGTTGATTAGCCTAGGAAAAGGGTTTTCCTGAAGGCCGCCTATATTTTACAAATGCAAAGGAGTTGCAGGTATGAACAAGAAAATCGTTAACAGTGAGTTTGAATTCTCAATCACTGATCCAAAAGAGAACAAAAAATCTAGCGTTAAAACACCAAAACCAGGTATCGGTGATGCTACCAGTATCTATCTCAAAGACATCGGTTTTTACCCTTTATTAACTGCCAAAGAAGAGGTGCTACTTACTCAGCAGTTAAATCAAGGATGTGAGAAATCTAGGCACCGAATGATTGACAGTAACCTTCGGTTAGTAGTAAAAATTTCTCGCCGCTACATTAATCGTGGGCTTGATCTTCTTGATTTAATAGAAGAGGGTAATTTGGGTTTGATGAGGGCGGTTGAAAAGTTTGATCCAGAATTAGGTTATCGCTTTTCGACATACGCAACATGGTGGATAAGGCAAACCATCGAGCGAGCTATCATGAATCAGACGCGTACTATTAGATTACCTGTACATGTTGCTAAGGAATTGAATATTTATCTCCGGGCCTCTCGTAAATTAGCTCAAGAATTACATCATGAGCCAACCCCTGAAGAAATTGCATCTCATGTTAACAAACCGGCTGCAAAAGTTCGTAAAGCACTAGGCTATTCAGAGCGTACATCGTCGATGGATAATCCTGTGTCGGAAAATGAAATGTCATTAGCGGATATTGTCGCTGATAAATCTGACGTGGGGCCTGAGAGTAAAGCGATATTAGACGATTTTTCATCTAAATTGATTGATTTGCTAAAGCAACTCCCGGTCAATGAGTTCGAAGTGCTCGTAAGACGATTTGGTTTTATGAATCATCAAGAGCTCACTTTGGAACAAATTGGCAAAGAAATTGGATTGACAAGAGAAAGAGTCCGTCAGATTCAATTTTCTGGTTTAGCGCACATAGGTGAATTACTTCGCGAGCATGGTTTAGAGCGCAGTGACTTAATGAAAGAAATTTCGGGCCTAATTGACTATTGACATGATTTTGTTGAAGAATGTTTTAGTTCTTTAGTTCTTTAGTT
>DNBN01000044.1 GCA_003491845.1 Porticoccaceae bacterium
TCTAGATCTCCCTCAATGACTAACGAGGAGACATCATACTCATTATCATAAAACTCTGGGTTGTATCTAATTGCCTGAAGATCGCCAACGTTTGGATCATAGGCGCTGTAGGAGCCCGACTCTGATTTCTGTGTGAGGTATGAAGCTGTGGCAGCCCAATTATCATTGATTTCCCAACGCAAGGCCGCACGCCAACCAGTTAGGTTGTAATCATTTGTATCATCAGCAACTACGTCTGCGTTGTCCAGTGTTCCCCAACCTGAGGGGGTTCCGTTCGGCGCAGCCTGGTCGTTATCGATCGTGTGACCATATACATTATCCACAAAACCGCCATCTTTAGCTTTGTAGGCAACCAGTCTAGCAGTGAGTTTGTCTTCAATTAGCGGCGTGTTGATAACAATGGAGCCATCATAGCTTCCTTCACCTTCAGATCCGTTACGAAAACTGCCATCCAGAATAACTTCGGAAACATTCATTTCAGGTTTATTAGTGATTACCTTTAACGTACCTGCCTGCGAATCGGCGCCATACAGTGTACCTTGGGGCCCTTCAAGAGCCTCCACACGGGCTATATCAACCATTCGAATTGAAGGCTGCTGACCTGATGTGCTCATTGACAGTTCATCCAAATAAACTGCGGATGTTGACTCCCCTACATATCCAGCGCTAGTTGTAGCACCCCGGAAAACCACGGTGGCGCTGCCGGCACCATAATCCAAAACCGTAACACCGGGCATAAACCTTGAGTAGTCAGAAAGTCCGCGTGCTCCCATTTCCTTGAGGTCATCTCCGGTCAATGCTTGGACGCTTGCTGGGATATCCATGATTGACTCAGACCGTTTTCGCGCAGTTACTAGAACTTCTTCAATTGCTCTTGAGGAAGTCTCTGTGTCTTCGGCAAAGGCAAAGGGCGTTATTCCTAAAGCAAAACTAATTGCCGTTGAAAGTGGTGAAATCTTCCATTTAGATTTGTGGATGCTCATTTTTTTGTTCTCCCTCGCTGATTGAACATTAGAAAGCTACGCTAATGGATTACTCATAACACCAAAGTCTCAATATGAGAGTTTTTAAACTACCTCCCCTATAGGAATGGAATATTTTATTTGGTCATGCGGGGTTGGTATTTCTCGGGCAGTTCCTCTAACAAGGGCTCTAAAATTTCTATGAGCTCGCCGATGTGAGGTTCATAATTTTTCCATAAATTTACCGAACTTGCGTAGATAGGCTTGCGAACCTGCTCTGAACTGGCGGTTTTGACCGCTCGGTCTGTTTCATGAAAGCGAAGACAAGCGTCCTCAAAGGGCAAGTCACAATGGTCAAGGATACGTCGGACTTGTGTCTCCAAATCATCTACTACATCTTCATAGTGAACATCTAAAACATAGCCGGGGAGCACACTATGCCAATAATCCATAATTCGCTGATACTCAAGGTAGTACTCTCCCAGCTCACAAAGATCATAGCTAAAGGGCTGCCCGCTAGCAAAAAGCTGTTTATAACTACCAAAGGTGCTATCTAGTGGATGACGTCGGGCGTTGATTATTTTTGCATTGGGAAGCATAAGCTTTAGCAAGCCGCAGTAGATAAAATTGTTAGGATTTTTATCAATAAAGCGCGGCTTGTCAGAACGATATTTTTTGGTTCTGTTGAGATAGTCGAGGCCGATATCAGACCAAGATTGTGAATTGTTTTCACGCATGTTTTCAGGAAAATGCGTCCCGCGAGGGCTCTTTAGTTTTTGGTCTTGAACTAACTGAGCAAGATCGCTCAGCTCATGAGTTCCCTCAACATAACTATGGCTGGCAAGAATTTGCTCTATGAGGGTTGAGCCCGATCTAGGGAGACCTATTACCAATATGGGAGAGGGATCTGCGTTTCCGTTACCCGCCTGCTCTTCTAAAAACTCTGGTGTAAAAACGTTGATAATATTGTTGATCAGCATTTCGTGACTCACTGGATCATAAGTCTCTGATTGGCGGCGAGTTTGATTGCAGCGTTCAAAATAATGAAACGCACGAGCATAATTTTTTCGCCCTTCATACTCTAACCCCAGAGCATTGCAAAGTTGAACGATTGATAGATCTTTCAAATTACTATCTAGCAATAGCTTCTCCATTTTGGAGACCTCAATATCCTCGAAACGGAAGGTTTTGAGGTTTGCTAGATTCCAATAAGGCTCTGTATTTTGGGGGTTTTCTTCAATGTTTTTCCGATGCACAGCGATCGCCTCCTGCTGCCGGCCCAGGGTTTTAAGCTGATGAGCTAAACCAGAAAATGCACCCTGATGAGAGGAGGAGTATTCAAGGGCTTTAGAATAGGTCTCAATTGCTAATTCGGGGAAATTGCACTGGGCTTGAGTGTTACCTAAAGCGACCATTGATTCGGCGATATCAGGCGTTAACTCTACAAGTTTTTGGGCGCTCTCCAGAGCTTGGGGGTACTTGCCAAGCTCCAATTGCATTTTCGACAGATCAAGCCACGCTCTAGAAAAATTAGGCGATTTTTGAACGGATCTAAGAAGAAGCATTTCAGCATCATCGTACCGACTATGCTTTGCGGCAACACCTGCAAGTAAACGCATCGCCTCCGAGTGGTTAGGATTTTTTCTCAACACGTTACGATAAATATCTTCTGCTTTTTCTGGTTCACCATTTTCCACTAGCTGCAGAGCTTGGTTGAGCTCGTCGGTATAGGAAATGTCTTGTTGTTCGGATGACTCCCCAGATATAAGTGACTTAGTCAAATCATTGGCACGTTCGATTTTGGCAATTAAGTGCTGGCGGTTTGGTGCCAACTTTTGGAGGGATTCGTACACCTGAACTGATTTTTCAAATTGCCCTTCCAGCAATAATAGGTCCCCATGTAATTCTTGAGCATTGGCAAACTTAGGAAATTTTTTGAGTATGGAATTAATGAGGGTTCTAGCATCTTCGAATCTTTTGAGGGTAATCAGAGCTTGCCCTGTCAAACAGAAAATATTGGGATCATCTGGATATTTATCCATTCCGGTAACACATAGTTCTAGTGCTTTTTGAGTTTCGCCTGACTTCAAATGCGAAAATGCCGCATCGAATAATGACTTTTTAAGGTTTGAGGACAAAAGGGCTCCTTACTTTTGATGTGTATGAGGGACGACTCTGTTTTAAGAGGTTAGGGGAATGCAAGCAAGACCGCAAATCATTGCTTTTAGTTTCTGTACATACTTCCTAACCTATAGGGAAAAATATTAATATCCTATCTTCAAGCTAGACTACTAAAAACCAGCGATGAAGTATAAAACTATGAAGCAAAGTCCTTTTTTTAATTTTTTTAATTCCCATAGAGAAGTGACTTTTCACGACTTACAGAAAACCGGAATTGAAGATACAGATTACATCCGATGGAATGAGTTCTTATTGCCCTTAGATTACGGTGATTCTGAGGCCGAATACTGGGCAATTCGCCGTGAATGTGGTTTATTTGACGTGTCACCCATTCGAAAAATCGCTATCAAAGGCAAGTCGGCTGGATATCTGCTAGATCATGTATTGACTCGATCGGTAAGCAATTCTCCAGCGATGAGGGGTATTTATGTGGCGTACTGCAATGAGGACGGCAGTATGAAAGATGATTCGATTCTTTATAAGTATGCAGAGGATGATTACCTGTTGATGCCCTCAGATATTGATCATTCAGAGCATCTTCGATCTTTTTTTGACCAATTGGATATTAACAACGATGAAGTACATATTGCTGAGTGTACAGATAGCTTGTCTGGTGTAGCTTTTCAAGGGCCACTATCGGCGTTTGTTTTATCGTCTATGGGATTTGAAACAATTGAAGAGCTTGCTCCCTTTGAGGTTCGCGACTATGAGGTTTCGCAATCAGTATTTAGAGTAGCGCGGATGGGATTCACTGCAGATTTAGGTTATGAAGTCTGGTTTGACCCCGCTGATACTAGCTTGCTGCAAGAGCTGATAAAACAAACGAGAAAAGCCACTGATCTCACCATTCCTGGTTATGGATTAACCGCGCTGGAGGCTTGTCGGCTAGAGGGTGCTTTTATTGTCGCCGGGTGGGATTTTGCTACCGAAGTTGATCCGGAGCCAGGCTTTAACCGGTCACCTTTTGAAGTTGGATTGGGTTGGTTGGTGAACTTGGATGGTGAGAAGTTTTTTGGAAAAAAAGCATTGTTAGCCGAACAAAAAGACGGTCAGAAATTTACTCTGCGGCAATTTAAAACTGACTCTCGTTCACAGATACCGGATCGCACTGTTGTGTATTCGTTAATTGACGGACAAAAACGATCAATTGGGTTAGTAAATTGTTCAGCGTGGTCGTGGGGTGAAAATCAGACTATAGGTAATTTGTCGATACATACAGAATACATCGAGTGCGCATCGGCATGGATTATTATAGATGAGCATCAAACACCTATTGAAATAGTAAGAGGGTCTTTCGTGAACTTCACCCATCGCAACAAGACTCCTGCTGTTTTACTAGCGAAGTGAATGGCCTCCAATGCCTTTGACCCCCTGATGCGTCAGCTCAGCTACAAGAGCAGCGGTATCGATTTCTTGGACGCTAATTTTCTCCCTAAGAGCCAAAGCCGCTGCAGTGCCAGTTGCTTGGCCCATAGCCATGCATTGAGGCATGCCACGAACAGATGCAAAAGCCACATCATCAGCACAAACTATGCGACCAGCAAACATTAGATTTGCAACATTAACAGGTATTAGAGAGCGAAATGGAATCGTGTAGTAATTGCCTTTTTGAACGATGGCTTCGTGGGTCATGGAGGCATCAGAACGCATAACATCGTCAACTGGATTATCACAGCAAACTATTCCATCTGCGAATTTTACTCCGCGAGCAAGATCGCTACCTTTTAGCCTGTAAACGCCGTCTAATTTGCGCGTTTCGCGAACACCCACTGTTGGTGATAAAAGCGCCATGTGCGAATTGGTAAATCCTGGTACATCGGATTGTAAAAATGTAGCTAGTTGATGGCAGCGTCGGCGCCCTTCTTGGGTAGCGGCACTTATCGCTGTTGGATCGGTTCCATCAACTCCTCGAATATGCACGGAGTTACAAAAAACACTGCCTTTGTGGAATCCTCTCATGAGATATAGTTTTGCTAGATCGGCATGTAATCTCCCTTCCCTAATTCCCCGCGCGGCATGCTGGGTAAAATAGGGGTCGGGATCACTAAAAGCATCTTCCCAGTTGACTCCTATCATGTGAAATGAACAGGTTACGCCCATAGTGTTGCCATTGCCGTCACCCTTAGAGAAAGAGACTCCTGCTTTGGAGGAAATGTCCCCGTCGCCAGAGCAATCAATAACAATTTTAGGGGTCACTTTGAACGAACCATTCCGATCAAAACAATTGACAGACTCAATCCAAGATTTAGACATTGAAGGTTCAATTGCGCAAGTATTAAGGCGGACGTCGACGCCGGATTGCTCTAACATTTCGAACATTGTTAGGGTTGCAATATCATGGTCATAGACGATCTCGGGTCCAAAATTATCGAGTGTGCAAGGGCGCTTTTCTGCAGCTGGGGGATCCATTCTTTCTAGGCGATTGGTAAGTTCCTCGAGAATACCTCCAATAATCCTATCTGCTGGATACGCAGCACCCCATGGCATGCCAGGGCAAAACGCCATAACCCCACCAACTTTGCTGGTCGATTCGACTAATATAACGCTTAAGCCTTGCCTGCTCGCAGCAACAGACGCGCCAAATCCTGCGGTGCCGCCCCCGACAACTAATACATCGACCTCTTTATCTCTCTGTAAATTCATCTTCTAAGTCAAACGCTCCAAAATTTTTCAGAAAACCACATCCAAACACCAACTCCGTTGATTGCGGGCCTCTAGTGCATCAGAAAATCGTTGATTGTCAAAGTCTGGCTGAAGATCTTAATCCATTCAGTCAATAAAAATACACTTTATATCATCCTATAGGTCGCGAATGCAGGTGGCTTTGGTATAGTTATACTCAAAAGTCTTCGAGTTTTTTAAAAGATGAACTATTAGCATGACAAATTACGATGCCATTATTGTCGGAGCAGGTCACAATGGCTTGACCAATGCCGCTTTTTTAGCAAAGGCGGGCTTGGATGTTTTGGTGCTAGAAAAAAACAGTTATGTCGGCGGTGCTACAGCGAGCCTAGAGCTGCATAGTGATTGGAAGTACTCTAATTGTTCCTATGTTTGTAGCCTTTTTAGGCCAGAGATTTATCAGGCGCTGGATTTAGGGCGGCATGGGCTAGAAGTGGTTCCGTTGCAGGGCAGTGTTACCTTTAAGCAAAATGGTGACTATTTAGGCAGCTACCATCAGCCAAGTGTGCGGCGGAGAGAGATTGCAAGGCACTCAAAAAGAGATGCAGATGCTGCCATTAGGTTTGACGCTGATTTAATGAAGTGGTGCCGGCTTATCAGAGGGTTTTTGCTCCGTACGCCACCAGATCCAGCTTCTTTTAAAGTAAGAGATGCTATGGAATTTGCCTATCTGTTGAAGCGATTTTATAGTCTCAGTGAAAGTCAAATTTACGAATTTATTCGCTTTTTCACGATGTCTATTGCCGAGTATTTAGAGCAGTATTTTGAAAGCGATGTGATTCTTGCTCATTTTTCAGGCGGAAGTATTATCGGCACTGGGTTAGGTGTTTATTCCCCCGGCACGGCTTATGTTTTGTTGCACCACGCTATGGGCGATGTCGATGGTAATGTTGGTTCTTGGGGATTTGCGCGAGGCGGTATGGGTTCTGTCTCTGCAGCCATCGCATCATCCTTCCAGGCGCATGGAGGTGTAATACGGACCGATGCTGAAGTCAAAAAAATTGTAGTCAAGGGCCGTCGCGCAGTTGGAGTTATGTTAGCGAATGGTGAGCAGATTAACGCCAAGGCGGTGGTATCTAATCTTGATGCCAAACGCACTTTTTTGAGTTTAATGGACTCTGCGGATTTGCCTGCTGATTTGGTTACAAGAGCTAAGAACTTCAAGATCAGAGGATCATCGGGCAAGGTTAACATCGCTCTTGATGGGATGCCTGATTTCCCGGCTATACCGAAGGGTTCTCCGTTAACGCTAGGTCATATGCATTTTACTGACACATTAGAAAGACTTGAGCGGGCCTACGACGACTGGAAAGACGATCGCTGGTCGCATGACCCTTATGTAGATATGGTGATTCCAACGCAGTACGATCCAACGATGGCTCCTCCTGGTAAGCATATGATGTCAGTGTTCGTTCAATATTGTCCTGTGGAAGTTGAAGGTGGGTGGACGAACGGAAAGAGGGATGCTTTTGGTGCCGCAGTTATCAATCAAATTGGTGACTACAGTCCCAATTTTAAAGATCTAATTTTGCACGCGGAAATTCGCACACCCAGAGAACTAGAGGCCGAAGTAGGTCTCACCGAAGGTAATATTTTTCAGGGTGAGTTGACACTAGATCAGTTGATGTTCAATCGTCCGTTTCCTGGATATGCTCAGTATCGGGGCCCCGTCAAAAATATGTATATGTGTAGTTCCTCAAATCATCCAGGCGGCGGAGTTATGGGTGCTCCGGGAGCCAATTCGGCAAGAGAAATACTACTTGATTTGGGCAGAGCTGATACAACACCCGAGGATTTTAGCGATGACTAAACCTGTGTCAGTTGTGTTGGTTGGTGGAGGGCACAATGGTTTAATTTGTGCAACGTACTTGGCAAAAAGTGGGTACGATGTGCAGATTTTAGAGGCTCGCGAATCTGTTGGAGGAGGAGCCTCCAGTATCAAATTTGGAGGTGACTATACTGTTTCTGGTCTAGCTCACATTCTCTACGGATTAAATACCAAGGTTTGCAAGGATCTTGGATTAGATATATCCGCGCTTAAATCCTCTGAACCGCTAAATACCATTTCCCTGCAGTTAGATGGAAATCATATCACTCTTGGGTTAGAGGCTGTCTTGGGGGAAATGATTTCCTCAAAAGACCAACAAGCATATCGGACTTTCAAGCGGGAATTTCGAGGTTACGCTGAAGCTTTAGAGCCTCTCATGATGAATACACCTCCGCGTTTAAAAGATATGGATAGGAAGGATAAGTTCACTCTAGCCAAGCTGGGGTGGAGTTTGCGTTTTGGGCTTGGTGCTAAATCGATGCGTGAGTTTTTGCGTGTTGGTGGCATTAATATTTATGATGTTCTTAATGAGGTATTTGATAATTCTGCGTTAAAGGGAGCTGTCTCATTTGATGCCGTTTTGGGTCAGCACATGGGACCGCGCACACCCAATACAGTTCTTACTTACCTTCAGCGGCTGTGGGGTGAGTGCCAGGATACTCAAATGATTCCTAAAGGTGGGATGGGCAAGATTTCAGAAATTTTGGAAAAAGCAGCTATTGATGCAGGGGTAAAGATAAGAACTGGCGTAAAGGTAAAGAAGATTTGTGTTGCACATGGTCACTCAGATGGTGTTGTTTTGGAGTCTGGGGAACATGTCGAGGCTTCTATCGTGGTTTCTAATGCTGATGCCAAAACAACTTTACTTGACCTTGTGGGAGCCCCTCAGTTAGACGCTATGTTCTGCAATCGAGTGAACTCGATTAGGCAGAATGGAGATGTCGCTAAGCTTCACTTTGCGTTAAATGATTTACCTAACTTTAAAGGATTGTCTCCGCAGGAATTACAGCATCGCCTGATTGTTGCACCTGATATGCGTTATGTTGAACATGCGTTTAATCACTCAAAATATGGAGAATTTTCCCAACACCCCGTACTTGAGATTATTATTCCTACTATTGGTGATTCTGCATCGGCACCCGAGGGACACCATATAATGTCAGTATCTGCATCCTTTGCTCCCTACGATCTCAAAGGAGGTTGGTCTGACTCTAGAAGGGCCTTCTTGAATAGGGTTATTGAAACAATAGATCAATATGCGCCAAATTTTTCTAGCTCTATTGTTACGAGTGATTTACTCACGCCCCTTGATATTGAAGAGCAATACAATATTGCAGGGGGTCACTGGCATCATGGTGAGTTAAGTATTGATCAGTCTTTTATGATGCGCCCAGTGCACGGCTCTGCCCAGTATCAAACACCCATTAAGGGGCTGTATTTGTGCGGCGCAGCGACTCATCCTGGTGGTGGCATCACGGGTATGCCAGGGCACAACGCTGCTCAGCGGATATTGTCATCGGGAGATTTAGGATGAGCGCATTTGATGTCAATGAAAATGTCAGTCCTATTAATTTTAAGGAAGTCCTTCAGCCAAGTCCTTTTCAATCGCGCATTGATGAGTATGGAATCGTTCAAGAGTGGATGTCTTGGAACGGTTACAAAACCGCACGCGTGTTTGACACCCTCGCTTCAGAATATTTTGCAATACGCAGTACCTGTGGAGTCATGGATCTCACTCCCATGGAAAAGTATCGGATTTCAGGGCCCGATGCTCTGACTTATCTAAATCGGTTGGTGACGCGGGATATTACTCTGTTAAAGCCAAACAGGGTTACTTATGTTATTTGGTGTAACGATGAGGGCAAAGTGTTGGACGATGGCACTGTCTTTCACCTTCAAAATGGTGATTATCGATTATGCTCTCAACATCATCAATTGGATTGGTTGCTACTCTCGAGCTTGGGTTTTGATGTCACCATTGAAAAAGAAACTCATGACGTAGCTGCGCTGGCTGTTCAAGGGCCGACGTCCTGTGCGGCGCTGATGGAAGCAGGTCTGGTCGATATAGATCGACTTAAGCCTTTTGATATCGGATATATGACATTAAATGGCATGGAACTAATGATCTCTCGAACTGGTTTTACCGGAGATCTTGGTTACGAGGTATGGACTCATCCAGATAGAGCACTAGACCTCTGGGATCTCATTTTTTCGGTCAAAGAGCAGGGCCTTTTTGATATTCGTCCCACAGGCCTTGGAGCCTTGGATATGGTCCGAATCGAGGCTGGGTTTATTATGCCTGGTGACGATTTCAATACAGCGGAAACGGCAGTTCGTGCTGATAGAGTTAGATCGCCTTATGAGCTTGGCTTGGGTTGGTTAGTAGATCTTGAGAAACCCTATTTTACAGGTAAGCAGGCCTTGATCGCTGAAAATACAGAGCCTGCCAAGCAGCGTTTAGTGAGATTGGTAGTGGAGGGTAATAAACCTCCGATGGATGCGTTTCTGTACGACCAAAAGGGTGGGTCAAGAATAGGAACTATCAAGTCTTGTGTTTGGTCGCCAATATTAAAGACAAATGTTGCTCTGGCAGATATTGAGTTTCAAAAAGGTTCAGCCCCCATTGAAATTTGGGCAGAGATTTACTACCAAAAAGAACTTGAATGGCGAGCCACTTGGGCGAGATGTAACATTTCCAAGAAGCCATTTTGGGCGCACCCGCGAAGCTCCATCACGCCACCTCAAAAATTTTAGCGATTTAATTTCTAGGGGATCAAAAATGATTACGGGCCGATGTGAATGTAAAAGAGTAGGGTTCCAAATTGATGGGAAAATAAACGACTATAGTCATTGTCACTGTAGTCAGTGCAGGCGGCTGCATGGCGCTGCGTTTGCCTCTTTTGGCGGTGTCGAGCGCACCGCTTTTAGCTATATCTCTGGAGAATCTGAGGTCTCTTATTATTCCTCGTCAGATAGCCACCAAAGACTATTTTGTAAGCATTGTGGGTCAAATATTCTTGTGGCTCTTACCTCAGAACCAGATGCGCTTTATGTTGCGATGGGAGTGATTGATGGCAATCCTCCACTACCTCCGGCCTATCATATATTTTTGGGCTCCAAAGCGCCTTGGTACGGTTTGGATAATACCGGAGACCAGTACGATACCTTTCCAGATGAGCCAGTTTAAAATTTCAAGGAGTGTGAACATGAGGATCAATAAAGGTAAACGTTTTTATAAAAGAACATCTAGTAACGTTATCGGATTTTTGCTTTGGAGTAGTTTAATGGTAGTCGTCGGAGCCATAGGCGGTGACTTTCTGAGCATCGCTAAATCTCATGCTCAGCCAAGCCAAGGACTGCATTCAGCAATAGTTCGATTAGATAAAGTTCGGTTAGGTGGACAAAATTTAGGTGAATTTTCCCCTTATGAGCCAGAACGTGGCGATCTGATTTCTCGAGGTTATGATTATTACTACAGTGACGACGAACAATTCGGACTAGGTGTATGGGAGAGCAAACCGGGAAGCATGGTCTATCGTGATCTTCAGTATGACGAAGTGATGATCGTTCTTGACGGAAGTTTGGTAATGACTCAGAGTGGAGGGGACCCTGAGATATTTAGCGCAGGGGAAGGGCTTGTTTTGCCCCATGGCTGGAGTGGCACCTTGACTGTTCCAAAGGAGGGAGCGCGAAAAATTTGGGTTTCCTATATGGGTGGTATAAAGGGCGAGTAATTAAAATAATAATAGTTAGTCTGCCTTTGGCGGACAATAGATAGGGGAAAGTACCATGAGGGCCAGCACAAAAATAACATTACCAACCGTACTAATCGTAACCGCTTTACAACTCGGGTGTAACGATCCGACGCAAATTGCTGAGACAGCAAGTGCAACTTTGTCCAATGTTTCAGATAGCACCAGCGCCGGGGTGGATAGTTGTGATAATGCTAGTGAAAATCGTACTGCGCTGTTTGGTGATGTTCATATTCATACACGCTATTCCTTTGATGCAGCTGCAAATAGCACAGGGACAACCCCTGAAGATGCTCATCGCTACGCCCGTGGCGAAGAGATTCCTATATTCCCTATAAATGAGGACGGTGTTGCGATTGGTCGAACGAAAATTGATCGGCCGTTAGATTTTATAGCTGTTACTGATCATGGTGAGTTCTTGGGCGAACGTCGGTTATGCCGCTCATCGGA
>DNBN01000182.1:0-15468 GCA_003491845.1 Porticoccaceae bacterium
TTTTCCACTGGGATAAGGAAACATTGCTAGACAATAGAATTTTTCTTTGGAGGGGTCTTCGGTGACCTCAAAAGTTTTTTTATCCTGCCAAAATTGTTGTGCGTCCTGCTCCAATTGAGCGGGTTGATAATCATCATCAAAGGTCATTAAGATTCACTGCTTATAAAGTTGAAGGGCAGTGCCAATTATAGGGTAATGTTGAGCAGTCTAACAGTCCAACATAAGGGACAGCCGGTAAGGCTATCCCTTATGGCCTACAAACACCTTAACAGACAGTACCTATGATGTTTGACGGCTTGGAATGCCCAGCTCAAGAAGCTTAGCGGCTATGTCTTCAGCTGAGGTTGCAGCATTGATTTGTTTGTCGACAAACAATACTTTGCCATCCTTCCCAATGTAGACAGTATGACGCTTGGGGACGCCATAAAAGGCTAGTACGTCATAGGCTTTGGCTACCTCAGTTGATGGATCGCTAAGTAAAGGGAAGTCTGCATCATTCTCTTCAGCGAACTTTTGATTAGTTTCTAGGGGGTCAACACTGGCCATAAAGTAAGCAACTTCAATACCTTTTAGAAGATGACCATTTTGCGCAAGAGATTTACACTCAATAGTACATCCGCTGGTAAACGCTTTTGGGTACCAAGCAATCACCACCGCTTCTTTGTCATGAAATTGGTTTAGTGTGTAAGTTTTGCCATCAGTAGCCTGCAGCTTAAAGTCTGGAGCAGTGTCTCCGATCTCAAGTGCACTAACCGTTAGCGAGATGGCGAAACAACCAAAAAGTGAAATTAACGTTTGATTTAATGTCATAATCGAGCCCTTTAAGATATTAGTTTTCGTTTTAATATTAAAAATAAACCTATCAGTAATGCTAGCATAACGATAGGTAATGATCCTGTGTATGAAAAGAGCGTTCTACCCACACGCGGTTGTATTTTGCCGCTCAATACTGTGCTGGTATTTTTTTGCGCACGCTCATATATATTACCCCGATGGTCTATCAAGCCTGAAATTCCGTTATTTGTCGCACGAATCATCGGTTTAGCGTTTTCAATAGCACGCATTTGAGCCATCTGCATATGTTGCAGCGGTCCAAGACTACTGCCGAACCATGTGTCATTGCTCACGGTCAAAAGAACCGATGCTACACTGCTGTTACGCGCTATAAGATCTGGATAGACCACTTCATAGCAAATAGAGGGTGCAATAGTCTGCTCTTTGATCACAAATGGATTCTGTTGTGCATCTCCAAGTGATAGGGAAGACATGGGTAAATCAAAGAATCTGATGAGTCCACGTAACAGGTTTTCTAGTGGAACATATTCCCCAAACGGTACCAGGCGTGTTTTATCATAGTTTTGTTGATTTTCATTTACGGCTATAAGTGAGTTGTGGTACGACTTGTTGTTATCATCATAACGTATGATGCCAGTTAAAACAGTGGAGTTCTGGTCTTTAGCCATGGTTTGTAGGTCGGCCATAAATGTTGGAATACGCTGTTCTATGGTAGGTATAGCAGCTTCTGGCCAAACAATTAGATCTCGACCCCAAACGGGTTTGGTTTGATCAGTCAATTGTTTCAGTATGTTGGCCTGTCGTGAAGGTGACCACTTTTCTTTTTGTGAAATATTCGGCTGAACTAGAGCAACTGTTATAGATTTGTCATGGTCTTTAGTCCACTCTAGCTGCTGCAGCATCCAGCCCGAGCCAAAAATAACGAACAAAGTAAGAATAAAACGACCAATCTGTGATTGTCTGTTATCGCTGCGCGCAAAATTGGTTAGCAGCATTGCAAGCACAGCAGAAATAAAACTTAACCAGAGGACACCACCAATAGGAGCCCAGCCATTGAGCCAAGTCTCGGTGTGGCTATAACCTGCAAAAAGCCAGGGAAAACCAGTTAACACCCATGTTCTCATCCACTCACTAATAACCCAAATTGCAGGCAATCCGAATAATAATGACTGTTGGTTGTTTGGCATAAAAGCGGCTAGTGCGAAGGGTATTGCAAAAACACTGGCTAAAAATAGACAAAATAATATTGTAGCCAGCATGGCTAAAGGAGCTGGGATAAAGCCATATTCATGAATGCTCACATACAACCAGCTTGCACCGGCAATATAAATACCAAATCCGTAAGCCAGGGTGTTTAAGAAGGCTTTTTTAACCGTCAGAGCTGTTAGGGAGCTAAACAACATAGCCATACTTAGTGTAACTAAAGGCCAAAACATGAAGGGAGCCAACCCTAGGGGGAAAAGAGTGCCTGCAATAAACAGCAAAAGGTACTGAATGGGCTGGCTACGGTCTGTCATGACTCACTTTTAGTCACCTCTAATTGGGTGATTTTGCGACTATCGCCAGCAATTACAGTGAAATTAAATTGATTGATAGTCACTTTTTCCGAGACTTTAGGGAGATGTCCAAGTTCATCAATAATTAGACCGGCGACCGTATCAAACTCGTCATCTGAGAATCCGACATCAAAATACTCGTTAAAATCTGCAATTTCAGTAATTGCGTCTACCGCATAGCAATTATCATCAATTTTACGAATTTGCTCAGGTTCGTGAGCATCTGTTTCATCTTCAATTTCACCAACAATTTCTTCCAAAACATCTTCAATAGTTAGAAGACCTGAAACGCCACCATATTCGTCTATTACTATAGCCATATGGTATCTCTGTTCTCGAAATTCTTGGAGCAAAACATTGATTCGTTTGCTTTCAGGAATAATATTTGCTGGGCGTAGCATAGCTTTCAAATTAAAAGATTCTTTGCCGTCCAATACGAGAGGTAACAGTTCTTTGGCAAGCAAAATGCCTTGAATGTCATCAGATGATTCACCGACAACTGGGAACCGAGAATGTTGAGACTGAATAACTACTTTAAGAATATCTTCTAGAGATGAATCTGATTCTATTAGTTTCATCTGCGATCTAGGAATCATGATCTCACGCGCTTGAAGATCAGAAACCTTCAGGGCTCCCTCCATTATTTGAAGAGCATCAGCGTCAATAATAGACTCATTTTCAGCACTTCGCAGCATGTCGGCAACCTCATCGCTATTGGAAGGGCTTGGTGAAAAAAGTCTCGCTAATTGTTTTAGCCAAGAAGTATCGGATATTTTTGATCCGCCGGTGTCGTCGTTCATTACGTGCTCAATTTTACTCGTGTGTTTCAGTATAAGGCGCAGGATAGCCTAGACTCAACAAAATATCTGTTTCTAATTGCTCCATTATTTGTGCTTGCTCATCCTTGACATGATCATAACCTAATAAATGCAATACACCATGGATTACCATATGTGCCCAGTGCGCCTGGGGCATTTTGCCTTGTTGTGAGGCTTCTTCGGATACTACTGACGCGCAGATCACCAAATCACCAAGTAGTGGCAATGGCACTGGTACTACAGCATCAAACGGAAAAGATAGAACATTGGTTGCGCCCTGTTTTCCTCGATATTGGTGATTAAGTGCCGCGATCTCAGATTTGCTGACAATTCTTATACTGAGCTCGGTACAGTCTTCTCTTTGGCCAAGTGCAGCTTGCACCCATAAGTGGATGTCAGTATCACTGGGCGAATCTGACGATGGACAGATTCGCTGAATATCAATATCGATGGTCATGCAGAGTCTAACTAGTTATCTTTTTCAAAGACATCATAGGCATCCACAATGCTCTGTACAATTGGGTGACGCACAACATCGCGGGATTCAAAATAGGTGAAACTGATATCCCCTACACTTTTTAACACTTCACCTGCATGAATCAAGCCTGAATTTGTTCCCTTGGGTAAGTCAATTTGTGACATATCGCCGGTGATGACTGCGGTTGATCCAAAACCAATCCGCGTGAGAAACATTTTCATTTGTTCTCTGGTTGTGTTTTGGCTTTCGTCCAAGATAATGTAGGCACCATTAAGGGTTCTTCCTCGCATATAAGCTAAAGGTGCAATTTCAATGATATTGCGTTCTTGAAGTTTTGCTACTGTCTCAAATCCTAGCATTTCATGTAGCGCGTCGTACAAGGGTCGTAAGTAGGGATCTACTTTTTGGGCAAGGTCGCCAGGTAAAAATCCCAACCGCTCCCCAGCTTCAACAGCCGGACGCACTAAAAGAATCCGCTCAACTTCATCTCGTAATAGGGCTTCCACTGCACAGGCTACTGCCAAATAGGTTTTACCAGTACCAGCAGGGCCAATGCCAAAGTTGATATCATGAGTTTGTATTGATCTAACGTAACGTTGCTGATTCAGGCCGCGAGGTTTAATGTTACCTTTTTTCGTTCGTATTACTGAGAAGTTATCTAGCTCACTAATAGTTTCTTGATTGTTTGGAGATGATGTCATGGATATTGTTCTCTCAAATTCACGAAGATGCAAGTGCACCTCTTCAGGGGTAATGTCACTAAACTCTGTGGTCTCTTGATACAAATTTTTCAAAACACTTAGTGCATGCTCAGCATGCTTTGGCTCACCGGTGATTGCAAAAAAATTATCTCGCGAGCGTATATCAACATTTAGCCGGGTTTCGATCAGACGCAGGTTATCATCACATTGGCCTCTCAAAGAGGCGAGTCGCTGAGCATCGTTGGGCTCAAGGGTTAGGTCGCAGACAGCAGTCTGATTTGCGGGTTGTTTCAAGAGGTGTTTAAACGCCTATAAGTTGAAATTTTGGACATTAGCATAGCCCGATCCTAGGATCAGCGTAAACCTTTTTCTTATCCTGCTCTAGAGCAGCTGGCCTCGCAATGAGTTGGGTAGCGCTTCGGTAATAGTAACCTCAGCAAATTCGCCTATTAGGTCATGATCAGATGTTCGGAAGTTAACTACACGATTATTTTCAGTGCGCCCCTGAAGCTCTCCAGGATCTTTTTTAGAGACACCAGTGACCAGTAGATTTTGAGTTGTACCTACCATTTTGCGACTGATGTCAGCGGCTTGTTGGAGTATTCGAGTCTGTAATATTTTTAGCCGCTGTTTTTTAGTATCTTCCGAAATATTATCAGGAAGATCCGCTGCAGGAGTGCCAGGGCGAGCACTGTAAATAAAGCTAAAAGAGGTATCAAAACCAATTTGTTCAATTAACTTCATGGTAGCTGCGAAGTCGTCTTCAGATTCATTTGGAAACCCAATAATGAAGTCTGATGAGATACTCATGTTTGGTCTAAGTTGTCTAAGGCGGCGAATTTTTGATTTATATTCAATAGCCGTATGTCCGCGTTTCATAGCCATCAAAACTCTATCAGAGCCACTTTGTACTGGCAGGTGTAAGTGGCTGACTAATTCTGGAACACGGCTATACACTTCTATGAGCGCATCGGAGAACTCCACTGGATGAGATGTGGTGTACCGAATACGATCAATACCCTCAATACTAGCGACAAATGGTATTAGTTCTGCAAAGTCACAAATAGTGCCATCCGGCATGTCCCCACGATACGCATTGACGTTTTGACCAAGAAGATTAACTTCACGAACACCTTGCTCAGCTAGGGAGCTGATTTCGGCAATGATATCTGCTATGGGTCGACTGACTTCTTCGCCGCGAGTATAGGGGACAACGCAAAATGTGCAGTATTTAGAGCAGCCCTCCATGATCGATACAAAAGCACTAGGACCGTCGGCTTCAGGTTCGGGCAGGCGGTCAAACTTTTCAATTTCTGGAAAACTAATATCCACAACCACGGTACCATCTGTTTTGCGTGTCTCCATCATTTCCGGCAAGCGGTGTAGTGTTTGTGGTCCAAATATAACATCAACAAAAGGCGCTCTTTTCGCTATAGCATCACCCTCTTGGCTGGCAACGCAGCCACCAACACCAATTAATAATTCAGGATTATCTTTTTTTAGGTTCTTCCAGCGCCCCAGTTGATGGAAGACTTTTTCCTGCGCTTTTTCTCTGATTGAACAGGTATTAAGCAAAATAACATCTGCATCTGCAGGGTTGTCCGTAGGAACCATCTGGTGGCTCTCCCCCAGCAGGTCTTGCATGCGAGCAGAATCATACTCGTTCATTTGGCAACCATGAGTAACAATATGTAATTTTTTGACGGCTTTGTGCTGCATACGTATTTTTCTGTTTTGTCTTTACCAAGCATTATAGCCTTGGGTGATGTTTGCGCAACAATTTTGCGGTGTGATTAAGTGTAGATATGGTATTATTATTGTTCACAAATTAAGCCGTCTTAAAGAGAGTTGTAATGGCCAACGAACCAATTTATCGAATCACGTTTTTTAACCAAGGGCAGGTGTATGAAATCTATGCCCGACATGTTTTTCAAAGTGATCTTTGGGGCTTCCTTGAAGTTGAAGAGTTTATATTTGGCGAGCGTTCACAAATGATTGTGGACCCTGCTGAGGAAAAGCTAAAAAATGAATTTGCTGAGGTTAAGCGTAGTTTTATTCCGATGCAGTCTATAATTCGTATAGACGAAGTAGAAAAAGAAGGTGCTAGCAAAATCACTGAGGCTAGTGGTAATAATGTAAGTCCATTTCCTTTCCCGTCGATGGCCAATAGTAAGCCCTCGGGAGATAGTTTATAGGCTGGTAATGTAAATAGCGGCGTCCCATGGTTTAGTCTGCGTCAAAAGGATATCAATATGTCACAACTCACAGCCAAGTTACTGCCTTTTGAGTTTGCGCGCAGCAATGGGCTGCTAGTGCGAGAGGCTGAGGGAGACTTGGTGCTGTCACCTTCTGCAACACAGTGGGCGATTAGCGAAGTTAATCGAATTAACCAAAGCTTTTCGGCCGTCAGTCGAGTTGATGCTGAGGTATTTGACAAAATGCTGTCTGCTCTTTACAGCGGACGTAAAAATTCCTCTGAATCGGTCATGGAAGATATCAAAGATTTTGTGGATATGGAATCTGCAGCTGCTGATTTAGAGGATACGGGTGATTTATTAGACTCAGAAAATGATGCGCCTATCATTCGCTTGTTAAACGCTATTTTGGCGGAATCATTAAAAGAAAATGCCTCGGACATTCATGTTGAACCCTATGAAAAAGAATCCTTGGTTCGGTTCCGTTTAGATGGGGTCTTGAGTACTGTTCTCAAGCCATCGGCACAGATAACACCGTTACTCATTTCCCGCATCAAAGTTATGTCAAAGTTAGATATTGCAGAGAAGCGTTTGCCTCAAGATGGACGGATGAGTGTGAAACTTGGAGGTCGAAGCATTGATCTGCGAATTTCTACCATGCCATCAAGTCATGGTGAGCGGGTGGTGATGCGACTGCTAGATAAGGATGCTGGAAAACTACAGGTAGATGATCTTGGTATGCCTGAAGATACCTCCGCCCAGCTGGATGATTTGATTCGCCGACCCCATGGCATTATTCTGGTGACAGGTCCCACTGGGTCAGGCAAAACTACTACTTTGTATGCCGCATTGCAGCAGATGGACCGGCAGGGGCGTAATATTATGACTGTGGAAGATCCAGTAGAATATGATCTGCCAGGAATCAGTCAGACCCAAATTAATTTGCGAGCGGGCATGACCTTTGCTCGCGGATTGAAGGCTATTTTGCGTCAAGATCCAGATGTTATTCTCATTGGTGAGATTCGTGATAGAGAGACTGCAGAGATTGCTACTCAGTCAAGTTTAACTGGCCATTTGGTACTTTCAACCTTACACACTAACACAGCGGCAGGGGCTATCACGCGATTACAGGATTTGGGTGTGGACAGTTTTTTACTGGCATCGACAATTCGCGGTATTCTTTCTCAGCGGTTGCTGAGAAAACTTTGTCAAAGCTGCCGAAACGCTATACAGCCAAATGAATTTAATCGTAATTTATTGAAATTGAGGGACGGTGAAACGATTTATGAGGCCACAGGTTGTGCCAAATGTAATAGTACCGGCTATTCAGGCCGCCAAGCGTTATTTGAGCTAGTTACTGTAGATGCTCATTTGCAAACCCTCATTCATGAAAATGCTGGTGAGCTTGAGTTAGAAGCTAGCATTCGTACTAAAGTGCCCAGCATTCGCGATGCGGGTTTTAGTATGGTTAGAAGTGGCCACACCACTATCGAAGAAGTTCTTCGTGTGACTAGCGTTTAATTTCTATGCCGGCTTTTGATTACACCGCTTACAATAGATCTGGAAAACAGGTTTCTGGCGTTATCTCTGCAGATTCTGAACGTCAAGCTCGGCGACTAATTAAAGACAAAAATCTATTGCCTTCCACTCTTGAGCAATTGAGTGAACAGAATGGTTCTGGGACTAAAAGATTTGGTATTCAAGGCAGTGTCGATAATCTAGATTTATCTCTTTTACTTCAGCAGCAAGCTATTTTGATCCAATCAGGGTTGCCATTAGAAGAGTCATTAAGAATGACTATCGAGCAAGCCGAAACGGCTAAACAAAGACGTCTGGTTGAGAGTTGGCGAAGTGAAATCGTAGAGGGACGAAGTTTCTCAGAAGCATTGCGGCGATCGCCATACAAAATACCCGAAAGTATTGTTGCTGGTGTGGGTGTTGGGGAAGAAACGGGTCATTTGCACAATATTTTGTTGCGCTTATCTGCGGAGTTAGAGACCAGTGCTGAGAATCGCAAAACCATTACCAGAGCAATGATATACCCCCTCACCCTAATTGGATTTTCTATAATTGTTGTCTCTATGATGATGGTTTGGGTTGTCCCCAAGTTAACTGCGGTATTTGCCAGTAGAAATCGAGATCTGCCATGGATCACAGAGGTAGTCGTTAGCATTAGTAATTTTGCTCAAAGCTATGGAATTTATGTGGTGGCGATAGTTTTGCTCACAGTGGTTCTTTTTTATCAGGCGATGAAAAGTCAGCAAACTAAATTGCGCTGGCATCAATTGGTGCTTAATTTTCCTGGCGTTGGCCGCTGGATACGTATGGCAGATATATCTGATTGGTCGCGTAATCTCGGTGTATTACTCAATAGTGGTGTACCGGCATTAGCAGCGTTGAATATCTCAGCTGCAGTGGTCAGTAATCTTGCTTTGCGGCGTAAGTTTGATGATGTCACTGAAGCTATGCGTCAAGGCAGTAGTTTGCATAAAGCCCTGCAAGACAATTTAGAGGGGAGTGGATTTTTAGTGCACATGGTGGGTAGCGGCGAAGCTTCTAGCGAATTGGATAAAATGTTGATACGAGTAGCGGAGTACTATTCAGCTAGGCTTAGCAATGCTGTAGAAGTATTTTTAAAGTTACTCACCCCTATTCTGATTATCATTATGGGAGGTATGGTTTTGGCCATTATGGCAGCAGTGATGCTACCTATTATGGAAATGGGTAATACAATTTAATCTTGAATTTTTGCCTTTGGATTTTGTCTAAAATTCAAAGATGGTACTTAAAGGGAGAAACACATGAGAGTAAAACAGCACAGCGGATTTACCTTGATAGAGGTAATGATTGTCGTGGCTATTATGGGACTTATGATTGCAGCTATAGCGCCCAATTTGTTTAAAAATGTTGATAAGGCGCAAAAGACACGAATTGGTTCGGACATCCGTCAGATTGAGAGCGCACTAAAGTTTTATCGGCTTGATAACTACCGTTATCCCAGTCAGTCGCAAGGCCTTGAAGTTTTGGTGACTGGACCCTCGGGGTCTTCAACTAGCCAGTGGAATGGACCCTATTTAGATGAGTTGCCGAAAGATCCTTGGCAGAAGACCTATGGCTATGCTAATCCCGGCACCCATGGTAAAGCGATAGAGGTCTATACTTTGGGTTATGATGGAGTTGTAGGTGGCGAAGGGCAAGATAAAGACTGGGGAAACTGGAATATCAATGAATAAGTACTCTCAGAGCAACATATACCCATAGATCAAATATTATTTATGAGAGATCCTCGGGGTTTTACGCTCATCGAAATGTTGGTAGTCGTGGCAATCGTTGCTCTAATGTCAACGTTCACGCTGCTTGCAATCAATCAATCCTCGGATCGGCGTTATGCGTCAGAAGCGGAAAGATTACTTATTTGGTTACAACAAACGGCCCAGCACTCAGTACTTGAGGGTGCGGCCTATGGATTGATAGGCGAAAATGATGAGGCTTCAGAGCTTATTGTCGGATTAAAGCCGGTTGTTTTTTATCGTAAACGCTGGGTTGAAGTTAGCTTGCCTGAATCCTTTATTTTGCGTCACAACGGAAATCTTGATTGGAGCTTGAGTCCGCTTGATAGCGAACCTTTGATCACGGAGGCCTTATCAAAAGGCTCTGAGATAATGGCTCAATACCGGGCTGGCGAAGATGGCCAGGAAAAACAAATTTTATTGCCTGATATGGTTTTTTTACCGGATGGCTATGTCGAGCCTCAGGGTACTTTAGTATTGGTTTTTGACGCCTTTAGTGTTAACTATATTTATAGGTGGGATACGCAAAAAGCAACCATGATCATGGAGGTGCAAAGGCTGTGAAAACCAGGTTTGGTTCGCAAGTATATTATGCCCGAGGATTTACCCTTATAGAGGTGACCATAGCACTGGTTATTCTTAGTATGACACTCAGTAGTGCTATGTATGCGGTTCACCAATATGCAGATGAAAGAATCCGCATGAAAGATCGATTTCTGGCTAATCAAGTCGCTTGGAATAATCTTATGAATCGCTATCAGCACTCCAAAGGGTGGACTTCAGGGAGAGACCGCACGATGTTAAAGACAAAGGGTATTGATGAGCAGGGCGGTCAAGAATGGCAGTGGAATTTAGAGACCGAAAAAGCCATGGGTGAAAATCTTTATCGATTTGAAGTGCAGGTTGGTGTTGCGGGCAGTGATCGTGATCAAGGGTCTCTGGCGGTCTACTTGGTGAGTAATTAATGTCCAACAGAGCACTGATTAAGCCGCTGATGAGATTTAGTAGAGTCATACAGTCCGGGTTTACGTTGATTGAAGTGTTGATTTCCATGGCGCTATTAGCCATTTTATCGTTGATGTCATATCAGGCCTTGGAAGTTGTTATGGATGTTAATGAACGCAGTCGAAACGACACGACTAACGACTCACAGTTGCAGCGCGCTTGGCAAATTATTGGTCGTGATCTTTTACATATGAGACCAAGGACCTATGCTGATGGGTTGGGTGGTACAGAAAAAGCATATTTAACCAATCCAAGTGAATTTGGTTTGCGCTTTAGTCGAGGTGGAGGACCTATGCTTCGATCAAATCCTAGTGGTCTTAGACGTATCGATTATCACATAAATACTCAAAATCAGCTGATTAGAACCTCCTGGGCCATCACCGATTCTCCGCGGCAAAGCGAAGGTAGTGTGTTGATTTTACTGGATAATGTTCTAAAAATAGAATTAAACCATCTTGATAACACGCGTAACTATTCTATTGATTGGCCGCCGATTAATTCATCGTTGTCTGATTATGCCCTACCACGAATGATTAGCATGACAATTACTACCGATAATAATATTAAGACCTCGCGTTTAATTCCTGGAGTCATTCGTGATTAGTACTACTCCCTCAAGACAGCAGGGCATCGCGTTACTTGCAGCTATGATTTTGATGCTTGCAATCACCATGATTTTGGCAAATATTTTTTACCGACATCAACTTGAGGTTTCTCAAGCTGCCGCGTCACTGCACCGAGACCAAGCGCTGCTTATTGCACTCAGCGGTGAAAGCTGGGCTATGGAGTTGTTGGCAGAAGATGCTGCCAATCCGCAGACTAATGATGCTGATCATTATGGTGAAATATGGGCACAGGCTATTCCCATGCTTCCAGTGGAGGGAGGCACACTTACCGGCTGTATTAGTGATTTGCAAAGTAAAGTAGACTTAAATAATTTTTCTAGCTACCAAGCAGGGCTTCTTCAAGCTGAGCTTAATCAGTATGACAATATGGGTTTTGCCAAACTATGGTTAAATTTACTCGATATCCTAGAAATACCGTCAAGCCCGGCGCGGATAGCAACCATTGTTGATTGGATAGACAGCGACTCAACTGTCGTCAATAGTTGGGGTGCTGAACAGCCAGATTATGAGAGCTTTAATCCGCCAAGAGTTATCGCTAATAGTTTTCTTGTAGAATCCGCTGAACTAGCAGATATTTCGGGATATACTATTGGCGAGGTTCTGGCTTTATTGCCATGGATTACGGTTTTGCCTGAGTCATCCCAGTCAGGTCAAGTTAGGCCCTGGACACCGGTTAATATTAATACCGCTTCTGATGAGTTATTGTTTGCCCTAGGCGGACGTTTTGGAGAACAGTTTGTTGATACAGTCAAGTTAGGAAGGCCCTTTAGGGCCAATCAAATACATGATCTGTTGAATGATGCTCTAGGCCTTAGGGATCCCATAACCAATGCTGGTAGAGCGAATATCATATGGCCAGACACGTTGATCAGCCATAAAACAGATTATTTTCAGCTCTATCTGAACGCTAAAATTGGAGAGGCACACATGGAAGTAACTAGTTTGATCAGTCGCAAGACGCTGCCAGGGCAGGTCTTGCATCCTCGCGTTTTGGGCCGTGAAATAACATTAGTCCCGTCTATGATACCTAGTAAATCTAAGACGTCTGAGCTACCGAAAATGGTTGCGAGTAATGATCAAGCAATATCTGCTGATGAACAACTTGACCAACAAAACACTGCAGTTCAACCTGCATGTTTGATGGTAGGGGCGTAGTAAGTATGAAAATTGACCATCTTTATCATCTTGATCAGCGTTTGAATGGTCTTGTGGATCCATTGCAGTCTCCTATCAGTGAAGATATGGACGATGTAAACCTGTGGATTCCCTCTGAACGCATTAGTTTACACCTTGTAGATATTCCCAGCGCGCCTGAGCGGAAATGGCCAGATTTACTGCCATGGATACTAGAGGACAGACTTCTACAGGCTCCTGAGGATATGCATTTTGTCGTTGCTAGTCGCACCAGCGAGCAGCTGCAGGTTATAGCGGTTAGTCGACAAGACCTGAGTGAGTGGATACGTATCGCAGAAAATGCTGGTGTCTCAGCCGTTGCGATGGCACCAGATTATTTGGCCTTACCTTGGGAAGAGGGCATTTTAAGCATTGGCTGGCGAGAAGGTAATTTATTGGTTCGGCAGTCAGAATCAGTGGGTTTTGCTGCCAGCGCAGATGTTGGATGGGTTCTGGTAGACTCGATATTATCAACTTCAGATGTTCCTCTGCGATTATCGGTTTCTATACCTGAGGCAGATTTAGTGCCCGCACATCTGGGGAATGCAGCAGACATTAATCAATCTGTTGTGGATTGGAAGTTCACCTCCTTTCCTGCGATAAACCTTATGACAGCTGACTTTAAACCAAAGCAGAAGGCCAGCTGGTGGTCCTACTGGTGGTCTGTAGCGGCTTCTATGGTGTTGATGCTTGGATGTTTGATTGGCTATATTTATACGGCCAATCAGGCTATTGAAGCAGAAGCAGTGGCTTTGGAGCAGCAATTAATTGGCCACTATAGTAGTTTATTCAATGGGCCAAAGCCGCAGCCTGACAATGTGAGATCACTGGTTGAGAGTAGTGTAGATGACCTTTTTGGGCAGCAAAAAAGCTTGCAGTCACTGCCCATTGCCGGGCTTATTCAGCTAGATTCAATTATGCGAGTCTGTGAGTGTGAACTCGTTAGCTTATCTGCAGATCAAAATATGCTAAAAATCACCGTGACTAATGGACTAAAATTAAGCAGTAAGACGTTGAGTATCCCCGGCTATCAGATCAGTTTAAAGCCTGGGCAAGAGCCTGATACTCTGACCTTGACTCTGGCTATCGCAAGGAGACCATCCTAATGAATAAAGCGGTTGTATTGCTGCAAACAAAATTGGCTCTTCTGCAGCCAAGAGAACAACAGCTATTGATTATTGGTGCATGGCTGTTATTGGTAACCTTGGTCTTTGTAATGATATTGCCTATGTTTGAGAAGCGCGCTGAATTAAAAGTACAGGTTGAAAAGGTAAATCAAGATATTGTATGGGTAAAAGATCAGCGTGAAATAATCGAACGCCTGGCTAATAGTTGCCCAACTATTTCGGTGAAGGCAGACTCAGGAAGAGATTTATTAACCAAACTTGCTCGGCGAAATCAATTGAGATTAGAGTCAATATCCGACTATAACCAGGGTTTACTGTTAGAGTTTAGCGGTTCTGATAGTAACCGCATTATGCATTTAGCATATCAGGTTGCCTGTGCGGGCTATCAAATTAAATCCTTAGATGTGGACGTTTCTGTTACTGACGGACTTGCAGGGCTTGAAGGATCAATGGAGGTCTTGGTTGCTAAACGTTAATGTTAATAATAGCCGAGAGCTTATCAGAGCACTGATGCTGGGAGTTTCAATCCTAATCTCTGTCCTTTTGATTGCAGCAATTGTAAATCTAGCAATAACCGAATCGAGTAGCCGGTTAGAGTCATTTAAAAGGCCAAAACCAGTAAAAATGTTGGCATGGAATTGGTTTGGTGCTACTAAATCTTCAGTTGCCGTGCAGGTTCTTCAACAAAGTGCAGTGCTTCAAGATTTGAGTCTTAATGCTGACTTACTGGGAGTTATTATTGCTGGTAATGCCTCTTCTGCAACGTTAAAGTTTAAAGGACGTCCAGAGAAGGTATTCAAAGTAGGTGACCAGTTAAAATCTGGGGTTGCACTTGTCGAAATTCAACCGTTTAGGATCTTGGCAAGTGAAAATGGTGTCACTAAACAACTACTAATGAAAAAGCCTGATGCTGTTATGAAGGCTGAGGGCGCCCCTGTTGTAACTGTCAGTCAAGCGAAAACACAAGGCTTCGCTTTGGCAAATATGTTCGGCGCAGTGCCGGTAAATGTTGCCGGCGGCCAGGGACTAAAAGTCAATAATTTATCTGCTGATGTGAAAATGATGGCCGATATCCGTGACGGTGATGTGGTGCTGCAAGTGGATGGTCTGTCGGTGCAAGATCTAATGTCCAATCCAATGAAATTAATCAGCTACAGCAATTCAAATAGCTTACCTGTGACCGTCATGCGCAACGGAACGGAAGAAACGATATACGTCAATGCAGCGAGTCTGTCTGCTAAACTGGCACCAGCAATTGGATTAAAACCCTAACATTATGAATAAACTAGATAAGCGGGAAAAAGCAATGTGGTTGAATAATAACTACCGTACAACCGAGAAACGGCATTCTATGGCTAAACTTGGCATGTGGTTATGCCTTAGTTGGTCGCTGATCACTCACTCATTTGCAGCTGAAACTGTGCAGATTAACTTTCGGGATGCTGATATTCGCAGTGTCATCGAAAGTGTCGCAGAAATTACGGGTAAATCGTTTGTTTTGGATGCCAGAGTCAAAGGTAAGGTAACTATTATTTCTCCGGGGCCTATCGATGCCTCATTGCTCTATCAAGCCATATTGTCAGCGCTTCAGATAAATGGATTCCAAGCCGTCGAAGACGGTGCAGTCGTGAGAATTCTTCCTGCTACACAAGCGTTTAATTTTGCTGGGGGTACTGGTGATAATACCTTGGTAACAGAGATTAT
>DNBN01000182.1:15728-19988 GCA_003491845.1 Porticoccaceae bacterium
CCTTGGTAACAGAGATTATTAAAATCAGACATTTACAAGCGCAAACTCTAGTTCCCCTTATCAAGCCGCTACTAAGTAATGGTGCTAGGTTAATTGCATTTGCACAAAGTAATTACTTAGTTATTGCTGATATCAAAAGTAATGTCAAAAATGCTCGGCGCATTTTACAAAAAATGGATGATCCTGATCAGACCGCGGTGGAAGTTGTTAATCTTAATTATATTTCTGCTGGAGAAGCAGTACATATCGCGGGTCAACTCAAACAGTTGCAGAAGCAAGAGCTGTCTTTGGTAGAAGATGGGCTGAACAATCGTGTAATTATCAGTGGCCCTAGTATGGCCCGAACCGCCTTTAAAAATTTACTTGAGTTGTTGGATTTACCCTCGACAAAGAAAGGTAGTGTAGAGGTTATTTATTTAGATTATTCGCGAGCTGCAGAGGTCAAACCTATCATTGATAGCATGTTGAGTTCTGATGTGTTTCTTCGTCTTGCCGGAGAATCTACCGGTGATGGCAAGGGCTCGAAAACCACCTTCACTGTAGAAATTGATGAACTGAACAATGCATTAGTCATAGCGGCGCCCTCTGCGGTTACTCGTGAGGTTAGAAATGTAATTGCCAAATTGGATAGGGCGCGTCCTCAGGTATTAATTGAAGCGGTAATCGCTGAATTGTCAGAAGATCAAGCAAGAGATATCAGCTCTCAGATGGTCATTACGGGGACAAATCGTGGAGGCTATATATCTAATTTTGATGGAGTGCTTACAACGCTGCTGGGGGCTGCAGTGGATGGATCTGCAGCGACTTCTGCGACTGCTCTGGGGGCAATACCGCAGAGTGTTGTTGGTGTTGTAGGCGATTTTGATAATGAGACTAATCGCGGTATTGGTTTGCTTGTTCAAGCGCTGAAAACAGATTCACGCAGTAAAATCTTGTCTACACCTTTTGCTATGACGTTGGATAACGAAGAGGCTACTCTCACCTCGGGTGAAGAAGTTCCCTTTCCTACCGGCAGCTATGCCAACACCAACAACTCAAATAGTGTAAATCCCTTTACGACGGTAAATCGTGAAGAAGTGGGTGTTATGCTTAAGGTGAAGCCGCAGATCAGTAAGGGCGATATGGTTCGTCTAACTATCGAACAAGAATCTTCTGCAGTAAAAAATGGTACTGCTAACTCCCAATTAGGAGCCACTACGACTAAAAACACCATCGCAACGAATGTCATGATTCAAGATGGTGAGCTATTAATTTTAGGTGGTTTAATAGAAGGCGGTGCCGATGAAAGTGATTCAAAGGTTCCCTTTCTGGGAGATATTCCGATTTTGGGTAATCTTTTTAAATCCTCTGGTAAGAGTGATCGAGAGAAAGTATTAATGATGTTTATTAGACCTACAATTATTCGAAATCCACTAGATGCCAAAGCACTATCTGACAGTAAATTTGATCATTTGATTACCCGAGATTTCGATGGGGTAGGGAAAGAGAGCATTGTGACCCAACAGTTAAAAAACTTTATTGAGGAATCTACAGTAAAAACCACGGCTAAAACTACAGAGTAACCCGGAAAGATGAGTATTCATCTACAGTATTTTACGCTGAAAAAAGAGCCCTTCTCGATAGTGCCTGATCCGAGCTTTTTGTATCCCAGTCATCAACATCGACAGGCAGTTGCCCATCTAAAATATGGTCTTGATCGAGAAGGTGGCTTTATTTTGCTCAGCGGTGAAGTTGGCACGGGTAAAACTACTCTTACTCGTACTATGCTGCAGGGTATTCCTGCTCATATCAGAGTTGCCTATGTGCTCAATAGTAAACTCAACGAGACGGACCTGCTAGCAAGTATTTGCCATGAACTGTCCATTACTTTGCCAAAAGCAAACCATCTGTCTTTTAGCAAAATTTGCATTGACGGATTAAATCAGGATTTACTTGAGAGTCATGGGAAAGGACAAAAAACATTAATTGTAATTGAAGAGGCACAAAATCTTAGCGATGAGCTTCTAGAAACCCTTCGTTTATTGAGTAATTTAGAAACCAATACCCATAAGTTGCTGCATATTTTGCTGGTAGGCCAACCAGAATTAGTAGAAATACTATCGAAGCCATCATTGCGACAATTAAATCAACGAGTTGTTTCTCGATTTCATTTATTACCGCTTGATAAAGCCGAGGTGGCTAATTATATTAATCATCGACTACATCAAGCTGGTGCTGCAAGGCCAATGTTTGAGTCTCGCGCAATCAATGCTGTTTTCAACTTAACCAAAGGTGTTCCTCGACTGATCAACTTGGTTTGTCATCAAGCCATGCTGGGTGCCTATGCTCAAAACTTTAGTACCATATCAGCTGATCTTGTTAAAGGCGCTGCATCGGAGATTTTTACTCAACCGAAGAATGTTGTGCCTAACAAACCAGTAGTAGCGATGCTGTCAGTAGCGTTTTTGTTGCTGGTGTCTCTGGTTTTTTTGATGTTTGAGAATACTTATTTTGTAACTCAAAAAGACCAAAATGAAAGTGCTCAGAACTTTATAGAAGATCTGAACATTGCTCAAAAAAATCCTAATGCAATTCAGTCTAATGTGACTCAGACTGCGACCCCTAAAGGCCCTATCCAGAATGTTGAGGCCACTGGTACTGACCTTTTGTCAGGTATGTCTCAGGTTAACACTCAAGGATTGAGTGCTTCAGATAATCCTCTGGTTAATTTGTTAGACCTTTGGGGAATACAGGCATCAGCTTTTTTTACCACTGAAGAATTTATTGGCATTGCTGAAAATAATGGTTTGACTGCTCAGCGTATTGAGTCTGCTAGCTTCAATGAAATACGGGATCTTAATCGCCCAGGTGTAGTGATGATTCAACAGCCTGATCGCCGATTAAAAAGTCATCTGCTAGTAGCGATTAGTGCCGAATCAGTAACCTTATTATCTGAGGGGAAGTCAAGGCGTATTGGGCATGTTGCTTTTAACAGGCAATGGACAGGCAATTTCTTATTTCTATGGCGATCACCTGATATGTTTGAACTACTGCGAAAAGGTGATGTAAATAAGGCAGGACTGAGCTGGCTACAGAGCAAGTTCAATCAGTTAGATGGTTCATTTGAGCGTTTAATAACCGGCGGACGCTTTACTGATGCAGTCCATAAGCAGGTAATGGTTTTTCAACGTGAACAGGCTATTAATGCTGACGGTATTGTCGGTAGAAAGACCATAATGCGTCTCAATCAGCTTACCGACGTGAAAATACCAAGATTAGTGGAGGGTAACTAATGTCCTATATTCTTGACGCCTTAAATAAAGCTGAGCGGGATCGTCGCCGCGGAGACCCAAGAGTATTAGATGATTTTGCCGGTCCTCAATGGGACCCTTATCAGCAAGTTAAATATACCTCGCCTTATTTAAAATGGTTAGCCGCAGCAGGTGCTTTGTTAATTGGTATGTCAGTTGGTGGATATATTCTGAGTCAGCGTATGGACCAAGATACCGCTTCATTTATATCTTCGACCGACGAAAAATTTCTTCAGAGTGCACTTTTAAATCCCAAGGAAGGCACTAGACCAGATAACATTGAGGTAATTCTGCCGGTTAGCAAGGTGGATTTGCCGGTTGCTTTGACAAATATAGCTGAAAATACAGCCACTCCTAATCTTGTTGTGGCAGGTTATATGTATATTGCCCCAGGTTCAGCTTCCAATCGCCTGTTTATTGGCGATACAAGCTTTCGTGAACAGGATGCCATCGATGCCATTTGGACATTGGAATCTATTTTGGAGAATAACTTTGTTATTCGCGCCGAGGATAAAACCGAAACTATACCTTACCCTTAGTCTGCAAATACGGCTAACTGAGAATTTTTACCGCGATCAAAACGTTTTGCTCTGCGATAAGGGAAAACATCTACCACGTAGCCATCGCGAATTTTGTCTTGTAACTCAGTCCAAAAATCTAATGAATAGAGTTCGCTGTGGATTTCCTCAAACATTTTTCTGGCTTTGGTATTACCTGAGAAGAATAGTCTAAATTCTTCAGGAAAAATATCATCTGGGCCAACGGTGTACCATGTACCTGACTGCATTTCTTCTTCCTCTGTGCGAGCCTTGGGAATATGTCTGAAGTTACAGTCGGTGAGTGTGGCAATTTCATCATAATCATAAAACACCACTCGCCCGTGTCGAGTTACGCCAAAGTTTTTTAAAGGCATATCGCCGGGAAATATATTGGCTGCGGCAAGCTGCTTGATACAGTTGCCGTATTCTTC
>DNBN01000027.1 GCA_003491845.1 Porticoccaceae bacterium
TGTAAAAAATTTACAAGAAAACCCCAAAAATAGCTAGTTTTGTAGTAAAAAAGGCGATTAATTTCGCTGAATTACATTAAAGTACTAAAGATTTCCAGTGTAATATAGCAATACTTAGGAGTACTAACCTAGGCTGTCGTCAACAGGCTATACTACTTTGCTCTAATTTTAATACTTTATTTTGGTAGAATACTGATTTATGGATGTCACCTCGATACTAACTAATTTAAACGCTGCACAAGAAGAGGCAGTAACCAGCGATAAGCAACATTTGCTGGTTTTGGCCGGTGCCGGTAGCGGAAAAACCCGGGTTCTTGTGCATCGTATTGCTTGGAAAATTCAGGTAGACAACATTTCTCCCTTTGCCATTTTAGCCGTTACTTTCACTAACAAGGCATCACGTGAAATGCGTGAAAGAATAGACGAGCTGCTGGGTATATCACTGCGTGGTATGTGGGTGGGTACCTTTCATGGCCTTGCACACAGACTTTTAAAAGCGCACTGGCGTGATGCTAAATTACCTGAAAATTTTCAGATATTAGATTCTGACGACCAATTGCGCCTTGTTAAACGTGTTATGCGAAGTATGGACTTGGATGAACAAAGATGGCCGCCAAAACAAGCTCAATGGTGGATTAATGGCCAGAAAGATGAAGGTTTACGAGCAGCGCATCTGCAGGAAGGTGGGGATCCTTTTTTAGCCACTATGCTGCGTGTTTATCGAGGTTATGAAGAGACTTGTGAGCGCTTAGGGGTGATTGATTTTGCAGAACTATTACTGCGCGCTTTAGAATTATGGAAATATAATCCACAGGTTTTAGCGCACTATCAACAACGTTTTCAGCACATTTTAGTGGATGAATTTCAAGATACCAATGCGGTTCAATATGCCTGGCTACGCCTTTTGGCTGGGACAGTTAGCGGTGTCACCGCTGTCGGTGATGATGACCAGTCAATTTATGGCTGGCGTGGAGCTAAGGTCGAGAATATCCTCAGTTATGAACGTGATTTTTCAAATACTCATACGGTCAAGTTGGAGCAAAATTATCGTTCTACGTCTAATATTCTGCTGGCTGCGAATGCAGTTATTGCGAAAAACGCAGACCGCTTAGGTAAAAATTTGTGGACTGATTCTGGAGAAGGCGAGGCCATAGCCCTTTACTGTGCTTTTAATGAACACGATGAATCTCGTTATATTGCCGATCGACTCCAGAGTTGGGTCAATGATGGTAATCGTCGAGAGGACTCAGCTATTTTGTATCGTTCTAATGCCCAGTCTCGGGTCCTAGAAGCAGCACTACTCCAGGCAGATATTCCCTATCGTATTTATGGTGGTCAGAGATTTTATGAGCGTCTGGAAATTAAAAATGCGCTTTCATACTTAAGATTAATGCTTAATTGTCACGATGATGTTGCGTTTGAGCGGGTTGTTAATGTACCTCCCAGAGGTATTGGAGAAAGAACTCTAGAGGTAATACGCAATTTAGCCCGAGACCATACAATATCACTTTGGGAAGCCGCTAGTGCAATACTTAAAGAAAAGCAGCTTGCCGCTCGGGCAAGTAATGCAGTGGCGTCTTTTTTGCAATTAATCAATGAGATGAGCGGACAACTTGATGAGCTTCCCTTGGCAGAACAGGCCGAGAATGCCATTCAACATAGCGGACTCATAGAGATGCATCGAAGAGAAAAAGGAGAGCGAGGACAGGCGCGAGTTGAGAATTTAGAAGAGTTGATTGGTGCTTGCCGAAATTTTGAGCCTGAAGACAAAGATCTACCTGTGCTTCCTCAGTTTCTTGATCAGGTAGCCCTAGATGCGGGTGATCGACAGGCGGATCAAGATCAAGACGCGGTGCAGTTGATGACACTACACAGTGCTAAAGGACTAGAGTTTCCCTTGGTCTTTATTGCCGGTATGGAGGAAAATTTGTTTCCCCATAAAATGTCGTTAGATGAGCCCGGACGTTTGGAGGAAGAGCGAAGATTAGCGTATGTTGGGATTACTAGGGCCATGCAAAAGTTAGTGTTAACATTTGCAGAGAGCCGGTCTATTTATGGCAGTGAATCGTTTAATTCTGTGTCCAGATTTGTTCGAGATATTCCCAAAGATGTGATTGAAGAGGTACGTTTGCAGAATACTATCTCTCGTCCTACAAGTTATGCAGCTAGCGCTATTCGCAGTGACGAGGGAGAGGCAACTGGGTTCCATTTAGGACAGCAGGTGAGCCATAAGGTGTATGGTGAAGGTGCCATACTTAATTTTGAGGGTAATGGCCCAAGAGCTCGAGTGCATGTGAGTTTTGAGCAAGTGGGCACTAAAATTTTAATACTTGCTTCGGCAAATCTTGTTGCGGTTTAATAATAAATTTACATTCAAATGGTTTAAGAGGGAAATATAATGCGTATCGGTTTAACCATACTAATCGCAGTTGTGCTTGTATCTTGCAGCGGCACTGATAGTGAATCAGATGTGACCGTTGACACTAATGATGATCAAGTTTTTGAATGGAAATTGGTCACGACTTGGCCAAAAAATTATCCAGGTCTTGGATTGGCACCAGAAAATTTTTCCAAAAAAGTCGCGGCTATGAGTAATGGTCGTTTGCAGATAAAGGTGTTTGGTGCGGGTCAATTGGTACCGGCTTTTGAGGTCTTTGATGCTGTCTCCCAAGGAACGGCACAGGTAGGCCATGGGGCATCCTATTATTGGACCGGAAAATCCAAAGCGACAGCCTTTTTTACTTCAGTGCCCTTTGGCTTAAATGCTCAAGAAATGAACGGCTGGCTGCATTATGGTGGTGGTCTAGAATTGTGGCGCGAACTTTATGATGAGTTCAATTTAATACCCTTTGCTGGTGGTAACACCGGAGTGCAAATGGCTGGATGGTTCAATCGAGAAATCAACTCCATGGAGGATATTAAAGGATTAAAAATGCGTATTCCTGGATTGGGTGGCGATGTTATTACCCGTGCAGGAGGTGTTTCGGTGACTATTTCTGGAGGAGAATTGTATACGGCAATGCAGACAGGTGTTATTGATGCTCTTGAGTGGGTAAGTCCATATAATGACATTGCGCTTGGCTTTCATCAGGTGGCTAAATACTATTATTATCCAGGTTGGCATGAGCCAGGCCCGACGCTAGAACTCATTATCAACAAAGATGCTTATGCGACCTTACCAAGTGATTTACAAGCAATTGTTGAGACAGCGGCACGTGCTGTTAATCAAGATATGCTGGATGAGTACACAGCAAGAAATAACGAAGCGTTGATTAGTTTAGTGGAAACTCATGGTGTTCAATTGCGCAAGCTCCCAGATGAGGTCATTGCCGAATTACGGAGCATATCCATGGATATGTTCGATGAGTTGGCTAATGATTCAGATATTGCTAAACGAATCGCAGACTCGGTGAAATCTTTTCAGCAGCAGGCCACCGCTTATCACGAGATTTCTGAAGAAGCTTACTACAATGCTAGAAAACAAAACTAACATAACCATGGTAAATCGCAAGTAATACCAAGGCGGCAAAAATGACTACATCGGGTTCAGAAAAAATGATAATAGGCAGTGAGGAGTGGTGCGCCATACCTCAACTGGGTATTCATGCAATTAAAGTAAGAGTTGATTCGGGTGCTAAAACATCAGCATTGCACGCGTTTAATATACAGCCATTTACCCGAGCTAATGCACCATGGGTTGCTTTTGAAATTCACCCTGTTCAAGACAACCGCAAGATTGCTCTGCGTTGTGAGGCCCCAGTGGCCGACCGTAGGGTTGTTAAAAATACTAGCGGTCAAGGTGAGCGTCGATATGTAATCAAAGTGCCTTTACGTATGGCTGATCAGGTATGGGACATTGAAATTACACTGACCAATCGCGATAGTATGGGTTATCGAATGCTGCTAGGACGTGAAGCGATGAATGGTCGAATTCTTGTGGATCCCGCTGATAGTATGGTTTTAGGGCGTATTGGCGATGTTGACTTGAGTCATATGTACGGCGTCACTCAAAGCCCACCGACAGGCCTAAAAATTGGTTTGCTTGCTAGTAACCCTAATTTGTATAGCAATAAAAGAATTATGGAGGCTGGAGAGCAGCGTGGACATGATATACGCTTTTATAATATTCAAGATTGCTACATGAAGTTAGATGACGAAACCCCTGAAGTGCATTACCGAGGTGGTAAAATCATCAATGAGCTTGACGCCGTTATACCCAGAATTAGACCTAGCGCAACTTTTTATGGTTGCGCCCTAACTCGTCAATTTGAGAGCATGGGAGTCTATACACAGAATAGTTCTCTTTCTATTAGTCAGTCACGCGACAAATTATTCTCTTTACAATTATTGATTAAGAGTGGTCTTGATATACCTGTTACCGGCTTTGCTAACTCTCCTATTGATACTAATGAGTTAATTGATATGGTGGGAGGAGCGCCCTTGATTGTAAAGCTTCTAGAAGGTAGTCAAGGTCGAGGGGTCGTCTTGGCAGAAACTAAAAAGGCCGCTCAAAGTGTTATTAACGCTTTTAAAGCAGTTAAAGCGAATTTGTTGGTGCAAGAGTTTATTAAGGAAGCCGGAGGGCGAGACCTTCGATTATTTGTGGTAAACGGTAAGGTAACCGCGGCTATCCAGCGCGAGGCGGCTCCCGGAGAGTTTCGCGCTAACATCCATCAGGGCGGCACTGCCTCGGTGGTGAAAATAACTGCGGCTGAGCGTAAACTAGCAGTTAAGGCTACAAAATCGATGGGTTTAGTTGTCGCAGGTGTGGATATTATTCGCTCTAAGGCTGGACCTTTACTACTTGAGGTCAATTCCTCTCCCGGTCTTGAGGGAATCGAAGCGGCAACAGGAAAGGATGTTGCAAACATGATGATTGCCGCTATAGAGCAGGAATTGAAATGGAAGCCTCGGTCTTAATTCTTCCAAAACGTTGGTGTAAACAAGACTAGTAACGTAAAGATTTCTAATCGCCCCAACAGCATGCCCCAACATAATACTCCCTTAGAAAAAGTGTTTAAGTCTGCGTAGTTAGTCGCTACTGCACCCAAACCTGGACCTAAGTTATTGAGGGCAGCAGCCGTAGCGGACCATGCTGTTACATAATCAAGGCCTGATGCTAATAGTAGTAACACCATTAGATAAAACACACCTAAATAGACGCCAAAGAAAGCCCAAATCGCGTCGGTAACTCGATCAGGTATACGTTGATTGCGTATTTTTAGGGGTAGCAGCGCATTGGGGTGAATAAGTCTATACACTTCGCGCATGCCTTGCTGCGCCATAATCAGCATACGGCCAATTTTAATACCGCCACCGGTGGAGCCGGCACAGGCACCAAAGAAAGACAAAAAGATTAGGAAAAAAGGTAAAAAAGTAGGCCATGAATGGAAGCCGGTGGTAGTGAATCCAGTCGTAGTCATCATGGATACCAATTGGAAAACGCCCAGACTGATGCTGTCTTCCCAATCGTAGGTCCCACTAAAGTACAAATAGAGGCAAGTAACTAAAATGCCAAAAATAAGCAGGTAGATATACATTCTGGCTTCTGGGTCAGCCCAGTAAGAGCTTAGTTTTCGGTTGTGCCAGACATGAAAATGTAAACCAAAGTTAAGCCCCGATACAATCATAAAGAAGGCACAGACTACCATAATTAAATCGTTATCAAAGAAGCCCATACTGGCATCATGAGTTGAAAACCCGCCAATAGCTACCGTTGAGAAGCTATGACTAATCGCATCGAATCCACTCATTCCTGATAGCCAGTAGGCTAGAGCACAAACTAGGGTCAACGTCAGATAAATCTTAAATAACACGTTCGCTGTTTCAGCAATTCTAGGGGTCAGTTTCGCATCTTTCATAGGCCCTGGTGTTTCCGCGCGATATATTTGCATACCTCCGATGCCCAGCATGGGTAGTATGGCAACGGCAATAACCACGATACCAATTCCGCCCAACCACTGAAGTTGTTGGCGATAATAAAGAATAGACTTCGGCAGCTCATCAAGACCTGATAACACTGTTGCCCCGGTAGTTGTAAGACCTGATACAGACTCAAATAGTGCATCGATAAAAATCATATTAGTTGCTTGAGAAAACATCAGTGGCAGTGTGCCAAAAACACTCAGTACTAACCAAAAAAATACAGTGACAAAAAAACCATCCCTTGTTCTAAGTTCTCCGGTTTTATGTCTGGAAGGCAACCAAAATAATAGACCAACTAAAAGAGTGATAGCGAAGGCTGAGACAAACATAGGTGCTGTATCTTCTTCATACAGCCAGGACACAATAATGGGCGATAGCATAGTCATACTAAAAATCATTAATAGCATGCCCAAAACTCTTGCGATTACCATCATGTGCATAGAAATTTCTGCCTTAAAAAAAAGTAAAACCGACGGCGAAAAGTTTTTCCACTGCCTTAGTGTTTTCTTTATCGACAACAAAGACGATGACATGATCATTATTTTTAATCACTGTGTCATGGTGAGCAATAATGACTTCTCCGTCTCGGACCAATGCTGCTAGAGTCGCTCCTGGGGGCGATTTAATGTCACCAATAGCTCGGCCTACCACCTTCGACGATTTAGCATCGCCATGGACTATAAATTCAAGCGCTTCTGCTGCTCCACGTCGCAGTGAGTGCACACTTACCGTGTCCCCCTGGCGAACATGTGTCAGCAGAGAGCTGGTCGTGACCTGTTGTGGGGAAATGGCAATATCTATTTCACCCCCTTGCATTAGATCAGCGTAAACGGGGTTGCTAATGAGTGTCATAACCTTTTTAGCGCCAAGCCTTTTGGCTAGCAAGGAGGCCATTATATTGACTTCATCGTCGTTGGTCAGCGCTAAAAATACGTCAGTTTTGTCAATATTCTCATCTAGCAATAGTTCTTGATCAGTTGCTGAGCCATTTAATACGACGGCTCGATCCAGTTTTTCTGCTAAATAGGCTCCACGTTCCGGAGAGAATTCAATAATTTTAATATTGTAATCATCTTCCAATGCTCGGCTGAGGCGAAAACCAATATTGCCGCCTCCAGCAATGACTAATCGTTGATAGGGTTTTTCTAGTCGACGTAGTTCGCTCATAACCTTGCGAATATTTTTTTTAGCCGCTATGAAAAATACCTCATCGCCATCTTCAATTACGGTATCACCCTCCGGGAAAATGGCACGATCTTTTCGATAAATAGCGGCAACTCGTGCATCTGCCTTTGGCATATGCTCTTTTAGAGTACGTAATTCTTGCCCTACAAGCGGGCTATCTTTTACTGCGCGCAGGCCTACCAATTGTAAGATCCCATCTGCAAAATCCAATACTTGAAGGGCGCCGGGCTGTTCAATAAGTTTGCGAATATAGTCAGTAACAGCCTGCTCTGGGGTAATCATTACATCGACAGGCATATTTTTGTCATTGAACAGAATTTTTTTATATTTTGGATTTGTGTAATTATAGGCTCGAACACGGGCAATTTTGGTAGGGGTGTGAAAGAGGGAGTAAGCCACCTGGCAAGCTGTAATATTAACTTCATCGCTGCTGGTGACGGCCACCAACATGTCAGCATCCTCAATTCCTGCTTTTACTAAAACATCAGGGTAACAGCCGGTTCCAACGACAGTCTGAATGTCTAGGCGGTCTTGAAGTGAGCGCAGCGCACGCTCATCAATATCGACTAAGGTGATATCTGCATATTCTCGAGCTAAATTTTTAGCTAAGGTCCCGCCGACTTGCCCTGCACCTACTATTATTATTTTCATCGTTATCCCAACGTTGCCAGTGACTCTGTTGTTTGGCCTACTTTACGAAGTTTTGCATAATAAAACCCATCATGGCCTTCGGGGACCGGAAATAATTGTCTGCCATAAGGCGTGGTTTTACCCCAGGACGCCTGAATATTTATCACTTCTGCGTCTACTCGACCCTCAATAAATGATTTAATAATATGATCATTTTCCTCTGGTAGAACCGAGCATGTGGCGTACACTAAAATACCCCCATTTGACAGTGTTTGCCATAATCTTTGTAACAGCCTTGTTTGAATATCCGTAAGCTTATCAATATCTGCCGGTTTGCGCAGTATTTTGATATCCGGGTGCCGCCGGATAACGCCCGTGGCTGAACAAGGTGCATCTAATAAAATTCTTTGAAATGGCTTTCTGTCCCACCAACTATCAAGCTCGCCGGCATCGGCGGCTATGAGTTGTGCAGACAGATCAAGTCGAGTTAAATTTTCCTCTACTCGGATTAGACGCCTGGGCTCTGAATCAACTGCCACAAGAGATGCTATTCTTGGTTGCAGCTCTAAGATATGACATGTTTTTCCTCCGGGAGCACAGCATGCATCCAGTACTCTGTGCCCTGATTCTAGCTGTAAAAGAGAGGCCGCAAGTTGAGCGGCTTCATCTTGAACGCTAACAGCTCCGGCGGCAAACTCAGGTAGTTGTTTTACATCAACAGCAGACACTAGTTGAATTCCTGAGGGTGCATTAGGTGTTTTACTGGCTTGGATACCAGCATCTTTGAGTTTGGCCAAGTAATCATTGCGGGAGACTTTGGTTGTGTTGACGCGCAAGGTCATCGGTCCACGCTGGTTATTTGCCTCGATTATCGCCAACACATCATTTTGATGCCAAGCGTCATTGAGTTTTTTTATGAGCCATTTAGGGTGTGCGTTTTGAAAAACTAAATGGTCCTTATGCTCATCAAGCAAGGCCAATTTTTCACGCTGGAATGTTCTTAATACTGCATTTACCAGACCTTTTGCCCAAATTCGATTAAGCGCTTTGGTAGCAGCCACTGTTTCATTGACCGAGGCATGTTCTGAAATTCTCATATGCACTAATTGATAAAGACCACAGGCTAGTAACCCCTGAATTTCAAGATCCTTTTCTTTCAGTGGCTTTGGGACCAGCTGCTTGATCAAGATAGCAATTTGAGGATACCAACGTAGACTGCCAAAACACATTTCTTTGAACAGAGATCGGTCTTGTTCAGCCACAGAGTCAGCATATTCCGGGAGTAGGGTTGATAGCGACTGCCCGCGCAAAACATTGGCAATGACCTTTGCAGCTGCTGCTCGTGGAGAAAGTATTGTCAATTTTTTAGATTTAGACACCCAGTATTTTTCCACAGGCAAACATATCGGCTTTAGATTTTAGAATTTCTGCTACCGGTAATCTGGACTTTCCTGCCAATTGAATCTCTTTAATTATTAGACATGACTGATCACCGCACTGTATCAATAAGCCGTCAGAGCCTGCTGAAAGTATTTCTCCAGCAGACCCCCTGCCAGGATTATCAGTATCAGTGGAAGTCTGCCATATTTTTAGACGCTGCCCATCTATTAGCGAATAGCACGTTGGCGAGGGATTGAAGGCGCGAATACGACGAGCAATAATCGTTGCTGATTCTGTCCAGTTGATTTCAGTTTCAGATTTAGTGATTTTGTGTGCGTAGCTGCAGTCTCGGTCGTTCTGAGGTACAGCAGTAAGAGTACCTTTGGTTAGTTGTTGAAGTGTTTCGATCAACGTTTTGCACCCCAGTGCAGCGAGTTTTTCATACAGGGTACCACTGGTTTCTAATGGGTCAATCTGACAGCGAGAGATAGCTAGCATAGCACCTGTATCAAGACCTTCATCCATTTGCATAATAGTCACACCGGTGGTCTTATCACCAGCTTCAATAGCTCGTTGGATAGGTGCTGCGCCACGCCAGCGCGGCAGTTCAGAACCATGAACATTAATGCAACCATATGTAGGAATCTCTAGTATGGTCTGGGGCAAGATAAGACCATAGGCTACCACTACTAATATATCGGCATTCAACTGAGATAGTATTTCGTGTTGCTCTGGATTTTTTAAAGAGA
>DNBN01000157.1:0-31061 GCA_003491845.1 Porticoccaceae bacterium
TTTTCTTCTTCTTCCCTACGTCTCTTCCCAAGCGCCATCTTTGCTTATACCTTTGCGTAGATAATTTTAAAATAGAACCGCGCATTTTACTGATATTTTTGTAAAATACTAGGTTTGTATCACCCTTCTGTAGAATCAATATATACTATTATTGCAACTAAAAACCATCTAGTTATGACTATTTTTTATAAACTAGCTACATTGATGTATGTGAGTTCATATATGCCTGAATTGCCCGAAGTAGAAACTACCCTAAAGGGAATTAAACCTTGGATTCTTGGCCAACAGATTACTGGCTTAATTATTCGGCAGGCATCGCTGCGCTGGCCCGTTACTGACGGGATGTCAGCCTTAGTAAAAAACCAGACAGTGGTTGATGTATCCCGACGAGCCAAATACTTAATCGTACAATTGAACCATGGCTCTTTATTGATTCATTTGGGGATGAGTGGAAGTCTACGAATCACTGAGGTTTCTACCCCTTGGCGTAAGCATGATCATATTGAGCTTCAGCTGAGCAATGGTGCTGTGCTTCGTTATCATGACCCAAGACGCTTTGGTTCATGGCTTTGGAGTGAAGAAGACCATCAGCAGTTAAGTCATTTAGGACCTGAACCTCTGTCTGATAACTTTGATGGCGCTAGACTATGGCATATAGCGAAAGGCCGTAAAATAGCGGTTAAGCCCTTTATTATGGACAACAAAGTTGTGGTAGGCGTGGGTAATATTTATGCTTCGGAGGCACTTTTTCGCAGTGGTATTAGACCGGACCGGTCAGCCGGACGAATTTCTCAAAAACGCTTTGACTGTTTAGCTGGTCATATTAAAGTTGTTTTGGCCGAGGCTATTGAGCAGGGTGGCACCACCTTGCGCGATTTCGTTAATAGTCAGGGTGACCCGGGCTATTTCCAGCAAACACTTGATGTATATGGCCGAGCAGGCCAAGCCTGCAATGACTGTAGCGGTGTCTTAAAAGAATGCCGTCTCGGCCAGCGCAGTTCGGTATTTTGTCCTGTCTGCCAACGCTAAACTGGGTAGTTTGCTAAGGGTTTAGTGGAACTTCAAGAGAAGTGCATGAGCTACATGTGGCGGAACAAATTTGGTTACATCTCCTTGTAGAGACGAAATCTCACGAACCAGTGATGAAGAAATATGGGAGAATTTTTCTGCGGGCGTTAAAAAGATGCTCTCTACGTCTGGGCTCAAGGCTCTGTTCATATTGGCCAGCTGAAACTCATATTCAAAGTCTGACACGGCCCTTAGGCCACGCATAACTGCGTCTGCATTACAGTCTTGAACAAAATTGACTAGCAAATAGTCAAAGCCTTTAATTTCTACATTGGGCAGGTGGCTCAAGGACTCGGCCGCAAGTGAAATCCGTTCATTAATATCAAACAAGGGCTTCTTTTTCTGACTTGATGCGATGCCGATGATAATTTTATCAAAAAGTTTTGCTGCCCTTTCGATCAGATCAATATGACCATTTGTGATCGGATCAAAGGTTCCAGGATAAACGATTGTCTTCAAGTGATAACTCCATCGATATGGCAAGACCGGTAGCGCATTTTACTGAAATTAATTCGCCGACTCAATGCGCGAATATAACATAAAGCGAACATTACCTGCGACTTTGTTCTTTTTTAGCACCCAATTTGGCGGCGCACTAAAATGAACTTCTTTTGAGGGCAGCTCGCAATACACAAGTGCCGTTGATGATAGCCAATGGTTGGCTTCTAATAATGCACAGGTTCTTGATTGCAGATCTTGATTAAAAGGTGGATCTATGAACACCACATCAAAGGGTTGTGCGGGGTTTTTTTTAGCCAAGAAATCTATGCTATTGACAGCGATAATAGTGAGGTTAGCGTGCAATTTTGCGCGGTTTTCTTGCAGCGTATCAAGCGCGATGCGCTCGCTCTCAAGGGCAGTAGAGGTTTTGGCTCCTCTAGATAAAGATTCTAAGCTCAAAATGCCAGAGCCTGCGTAGACATCTAGGCAGTTAGCGCCCTCTATATGGGGAGTAAGCCAATTGAATAGAGTCTCTCTAATGCGGGCGCCAGTTGGCCTTAATCCAGGTATGGCAGGAAAGTTTATCTTTCGACTTCGCCACAAACCGGCAATAATTTTTACGCTTTGGCCAGCCATTTGACTATTGGGTTTTTGTTTAATTGACAATTTGATCCTCCAAGGTCGTGACTTTTAACCCCTTTTTTTCAGCGTAAATGGTAGGATACACCATAACACTACAACTTCAGCATTTGGATATGTATGGATTCTAAATTACCCGGTTCCGATCACTCAACCTCAGTCAAGCGTTCACTTTTTGATCGTTTTAAGCGCGGGCCAAATGAGTCGGCAAAAGAGAAGCCGCAGGGGACATTGAAGGAGGGCGTTAAGAAGACCTTTGTTGAACGTATGCGTTCAGCGTTGTCTCGCACTGGTGAAGGGCTAGGTAGCTTATTTCTGGGCAGTAAATCTATAGATGCAGACTTGTTAGATGAGTTAGAAACTGCACTATTAATGGCTGATGTTGGTATTGAAACCACAGCATCGATTGTGGCGGAGTTAACTACACAGCTAAATCGCCAAGAGCTAAAAGATGGTGTTGCGCTAAAAGATGCCTTGCGTGTGATCTTATTAAATCGACTTAGGGTTGGTGAAGGTATACTTGATATTGATAACATTGATAAACCATGTGTGGTGCTGGTGGTTGGCGTTAATGGTGTTGGTAAAACCACGACAATTGGCAAGTTAGCCAATCGCTTTAAACGTCAGGGAAAGTCAGTGATGTTGGCTGCTGGCGACACTTTCAGAGCAGCCGCTGTTGAGCAACTGCAAGTGTGGGGCGAGCGCAATCAGGTTCCGGTGATTGCCCAGCACACAGGTGCTGACAGTGCATCCGTTGTGTTTGACGGCATTCAAGCAGCTAGTTCTCGCGGTGTTGATATTCTTATTGCTGATACCGCAGGTCGTTTGCATAATAAAAGTAACCTAATGGAAGAGCTTAAAAAAGTGAAACGCGTGGCAGGTAAAATAGACCAATCATCGCCACATGAAATACTACTGGTTTTAGATGCGGGGACCGGACAAAATGCGGTCTCGCAGATGAATGAATTTAATCAGGTCGTGGGTATCACTGGTATTGTGCTCACCAAACTTGATGGCACTGCCAAAGGCGGTATTATTTTTGCACTGGTGGACAAGTTTCGTGTGCCTATTCGCTATATTGGTGTTGGCGAGGGGCAGGATGATCTGCAACCTTTTAAAGCCGAGGAATTTGTCGATGCACTGCTTGGCCCTGAGGATTAGGACGTTCCAGCATGATTTGTTTTGACAACGTAAGTAAACGCTACCCAACTGGATTAGAGGCCTTAAAGCGTATTAGCTTTGAGGTGGCTGCCGGAGAGATGGCTTTTCTGACAGGTCCTTCAGGTGCCGGAAAAAGCACCTTGTTAAAATTGTTAATGCTAATGGAAAGACCATCTTCTGGCGCATTACTGATAAACGGTAAGAATTTAACGCGGTTGTCTCGCTCGGCTATCCCTCGCTATCGTCGTCAGATTGGCGTTGTCTTTCAAAATCACCAGTTGCTTTCAGATAGAACGGTGTTTGAAAATGTTGCGTTGCCGCTACAAATTTCTGGATATCCTCCATCAGAAACTGGTCGACGAGTGCGTGCAGCACTTGATGGCGTTGGACTTCTAGATAAAGAGTCCCACTATCCATTGACGCTATCCGGAGGACAACAACAACGGGTTGGTATAGCCCGGGCGGTTGTTCACAAGCCTAAAATATTACTTGCCGATGAACCCACAGGTAACCTAGACCCAGTGTTATCGGCTGAAATTATGGCTCTGTTTAGACGATTTCAAAATGTTGGCGTTACCGTGTTAATTGCAACCCATGATCTTAGTCTCATTCACACTCTTGATCATCGTATTATCTGCCTTGCTGATGGAATGTTAATAAGTGATGGAGGCTCTGCTAGTGGCGCGTAACCCAGGGTTAACTGATCTGCCTATGCGAGGTGCCAAAGATAAAAAAATTAGTCTGGCCGACCGCTGGAAAAGTTATATAGCCTATCATCGGATAACATTGCGCAATGCGTTTAAAAAACTACTGGTGGAGCCGGTTCAAACACTGTTAACAGTGACTGTTATTGCCATCGCGCTGGCGCTACCTTCGGCCATGTTTTTAATGCTTAAAAATGTAGAGCAGCTTGGCAGTGGTGTTCAAGCATCAGCGCAGCTGAGTGTATTTATAAAAAAAGGCGTTACTAGCCAACAAATTAAACAGGTGCAAAAGCAAATATCAGATTTACCCAAAGTATTTTCTGTAGATTACATTTCCGCGGATCAAGCTCTTCAAGAATTTAAAGCATTATCTGGTTTTGGTCAGGCCCTGACCTATCTTGATGATAATCCTCTGCCGGCGGTATTTTTGGTACAGCCAATAAGATTAGGAACATCTAGCTCTAATCAGGTAGAGCAATTAGTTACAACCATTACATCATTTAATGCTGTGGATGAGGTATTGGTAGACATGCTCTGGCTGCAACGATTATCGGTGATGACGGATATAAGTCAAAAATTAGTGTTGGCTATGGGGGTAAGTTTGATTATTGGTGTCCTCTTAGTTATAGGCAATACGATTCGGTTGGGAATTCACAGTCGCAAAGAAGAAATAGTGGTTGTAAAGCTGATTGGTGCCACAGATGCTTATGTGCGACTCCCCTTTCTCTACAGTGGATTTTTGCTGGGATTGCTAGGTGGGCTTATGGCGTCTATATTACTGGTAGGTAGTTTGTTGTGGATAGGTCAATCGGTCTCAGTTTTGGCTGCGCTATACCAGAGCAAATTTGATTTAACAGGCCTAGGTTTTTCGGGGGTCTTGGGACTTTGTGCTCTGGGCTCGGTTATTGGACTCTGTGGCGCTTGGATGGCAGTAATGCAGCATTTACGCACCATAGAGCCCAGGTAGTAGTTTGTTGAGCCAATTACCTAATAAAGCCGTATTGCTTGTTGTACACCGTGAACTTTCTTATATTTTGAACGACTAATCAATTAGTGTTAATATATAAGACCTGCGACGTAAAGAGGATATAATGAACAAAGCGCTACAAACAATGGAATGGATGACTCCCGGCGCCAACTTGAATGCCTATATTCAAGGAACATCGACCGTGCCCATTTTGTCATTAGACGAAGAGAAATCTCTGGGTGAAGCTTTATATTATGAAGATGATTTAGATGCAGCTCGTAAGTTAGTTATGTCGCATTTGCGTTTTGTCGTCCATATTGCTCGGTCATACAATGGTTACGGATTGCCGCTGGCGGATCTTATCCAAGAAGGTAATGTCGGTTTGATGAAAGCCGTTCGTCGTTTCAACCCTGAAAAAGGTGTTCGAGTGGTGTCTTTTGCCATCCACTGGATTAAAGCTGAAATTCATGAGTTTATTTTGCGTAACTGGCGTATTGTGAAAATCGCAACGACCAAATCACAACGTAAATTATTCTTTAACCTGCGCAGTGCAAAGAAAGAATTACAGTGGCTTTCAGCTGACGAAGCTAAGGCAGTAGCAAAAGATTTAGGTGTTGAGGTGAAAGATGTGCTGGAAATGGAAATGCGTCTGACCTCCAGAGATGCAGCCTTTGATGCACCGACAGATGAAGATGAAGATACTGTTGCCTATTCGCCTTCGTTGTATCTTGAGTCAACGGGTGCAGATCCGGCAATACAGGTTGAAAATGATGACTTTGAAGGGGATAATAATGACCGTCTTTCAAAGGCCTTTAAGCGCTTAGATGCGCGCAGCCAAGCCATCTTGCAACGACGCTGGTTAGATGATAAAAAGGCTACTTTACATCAGTTGGCCGACGAATTTGGCGTCTCTGCTGAGCGTATTCGGCAGCTTGAAAAAAATGCTATGAAGAAAGTGCGCCTACTAATGCAAAGCTAGTCTACTCAATTACTCAAGCAAGCCGCGTAATAAAAAGCGCGGCTTTTTTATTGTTATGAATAACCTTTTTTGGCTGAAATTTATTTCTCTTAGTGGTGCTCTTGCGGTCATGTTAGGCGCTTTTGCAGCTCATAGTTTAGACGATTCTTTGTCGGATACCCATATGGCAACCTTCCGTACAGCAGTGCTGTATCATTTTTTACATACGTTGGCCTTACTCGCCGTTATTTGTTTGCCTGTTAGTCTAGTAAAACCGCATTTCCAATCCTTGATCGCGGTTAGTTTTGCCGCAGGAATTTTGGTTTTTTGTGGTTCTCTTTACGCATTGGTACTATTAGATTTACCGGCGATGGGTATGATTACCCCGGTGGGCGGTGTAGCGTTCATACTCGGATGGATATTACTTTTTTTTGCAGCAAGGCGGCCTGAATAAATGGATATTCGACCTGAATACAGGCAAAAATCAATTCGTAGTTACGTTGTGCGCGCAGGAAGAATGACCGAAGCGCAGCGCAAAGCTTTTGATACCTCTTGGCACTTTTATGGACTTAAGCTGGTTGATGGTGCCATTGACACAGATCAGGTCTTTAATCGACCAGGGCAAAAAGTAGTAGAGATTGGTTTTGGCATGGGCGACTCACTCTTTGAGATGGCCAAGGCAAGTCCTGAGACTGACTTTATTGGTATTGAGGTACATCCGCCCGGCGTTGGTACGCTTTTAAACCGAGCCCATGTGAGTGAGATCAAAAATTTAAAAGTGTACCTAGCTGATGCCAATGATGTCATAGATGAATGCTTGGGGGCTGCGAGTATTAATAGACTGCAGTTATATTTCCCTGATCCTTGGCATAAGAAAAAGCATAATAAGCGGCGTATTGTCAAACCAGAATTCATTCAGCAAATTCGCCAGAAACTTAGACCAGGGGGTGTTATCCATATGGCAACTGACTGGGAACACTACGCAGAGCAGATGCTCGAGACACTGTCAGATGCTGAAGGTTTTGAAAACTGTGCTGGGCCCGGAGCCTATTCAGAACGACCAGACTATCGGCCTATTACTAAATTTGAGCGGCGTGGTGAGCGTCTTGGGCATGGTGTTTGGGATTTATTATTTAAAAAGATAAGTTAATAGCCCGATCACCTAAATCACCGCGTATTTTATTTTGTGAGTTGATACTATTACTAAAATACCCTACATTTGAATATCATCCGTTGAAAAACGATTACTTTATAAGGAAACACAATGAATCTAGTAAAAACCCTACCCATTGCAGCACTGCTTGTCTTAACTGCCTGTAATACTGATCAGCAAAGTGACGGTGTCGCAGAGCAAGCGCAAGTTGTATCTGAAGATAGCGCTGTATTGACTACTCAAGCTCAGAAGATCAGTTATTTAATGGGTTTAGACAATGGTAACAACATTTTAAGTATGCAAATTGAATTTGACGCTGACGCTTTTCAAAGTGGCCTAAAAAATGCACTCAATGGTGAAGATCCTCAGTTAACAGAAGAACAGATTACTGCTACGATCCAGCAATTTGAAGTGTCAATGAAAGAAAAGCAAGCAGCCATGCAGGCCGAACAGGAGCTATTGGCGTCTGCTCAATCAGAGACCAATGCAGACGAAGGGACAGCATTTTTAGCTGAAAACGCTGGTCTAGAGGGAGTGAAAACCACTGAGAGCGGATTGCAGTACAAAGTGTTAACTGCTGGTGAAGGGCCAAAACCCACGGTGGATAGCACTGTTGAAGTACATTATGCCGGACGTTTATTAGACGGTACTGAATTTGATAGTTCCATTAAACGTGGTGTACCAGCACAATTTGGTGTTACTCAGGTGATTGCAGGTTGGACAGAGGCATTACAGCTTATGTCTGAGGGGTCTAAGTGGGAGTTATATATTCCCGCAAATTTAGCTTATGGGCCTGGAGGCACTGGCCCAATTGGTCCAAATGCAACATTAATTTTTGAAGTGGAGTTGTTGCAAGCTAATATTGAAAATTAATAGATGTTGAAAATACAAAAAAGCCCTGCTTAGCGGGGCTTTTTTGTGCGTCGATAAGAATCATTAAATTTTAAATAGCGGAGTTGGGGTTGTCGCTAATAAGTTTTAACACATTTTCGCTGTGCAACTTGTCAATAAGAGAGTCTTCATCGGCGAACCTTTCAACAAATGTTTCTCCAAGACCGGCTAAATCAAGAATCAGTGTTTCTAGGTCTTTAGAGGTTGTATATTTGTCATTGAAGTTAACTATGGTGTCAGTGGTTAACTGTATTTTAGCTAACAAAGGTGCGCTGTGTTCTATGCCTGCTTTATTGTCAAAGAGCTCAGCACTTTCTGCCAGCTGCCCAAAAATTTCAAAGTGGCCTACAGATACATAATCAACCATTAATTCACAGAATTTCTTTAATTTAGTATCATGATTATGCGCTTTGTCAGAAAAATCCGTGACTTCAGTTAATTCACAGTATTCAGCTAATAGTTCTCTACGATCTTCAATCCAGCGATCGACTAATTCACTGACCCCATTCCAGTGGTTTTGCAATGTTTGGTTGTCGGTCATAATCACATACCTGCTAATTTTATGTCTAAGAACACTAGTGTACATCTTTTTTTAATGAATCAAAGCGTATCAATGTATAAGTCTATTAACCAAAGGTATTAAGAAAAAAGAAGTCCAAATACCATTAAGTCCCATGCCAATTGTCGAGAACGCTCCACAACGAGGACTTTTTTCAAAGGCTTTTAGGGTACCTATGGCATGCGCGGTGATACCTAATACAAGTCCCTGCCACCGTTCGTCGGTGAGTGCTAGGCGATTAAAAATTTTGTCAGCAAAAAAAATACCTACGATTCCTGTCATTAATACAATAATGGTCACCAGTATAATCATACCACCTAACTGCTCAGTGATAATCATTGCAATGGGAGTAGTAACTGATTTTGCCGCTAAGGATAAAACAAGTTGGGTATCAGTAACTAACCAAAAACCTAATAAGATTGCACAGAGCGCTGCAAAAAGGCCACCGGCAAAAACCGCTGTAAGAATTACGGGCAGCAAAGAGGACAGCTGCCTTAGATATCTTGCTAGAGGCACAGCAAGTGCAACAGTGGCAGGACCAAGCAGCCAGTTTAAAAGTCCATTACCCTTATAATAGTCAGTATAGTCAATCTGTAACCATAAAATGGCGCCGGCTATTAGTGGAGTACTCACTAGTAGTGGATGAAATAGAACTTTTTTATGGCTCCGCCTGTAAACAGATATACCTACCCAAAAACCGATTAGGGATAGCAAAATGACCCATGAGCTTTGCGATGTCTGTTGCCATTGTTTTTCTATTATCTCAAGCATCTTCAGAGCCTCTAATGGCTTTAATGAGAAGCACAAGAAAAATAATAGACAGTGGAGTACTCAGGATTATAGCTAACAACAGGTTAGGAAATTGCGCCATTATAATGTCATCTAGAAAAAAAGCACCAACACAGGCGGGAATAAACAATAGAGACAGATTGTTTATTAATAGGTCACTGGTTGGTCTTACTAGAGTGGTCAATGTGTCAGAACTATTAAGGATCCCTAATAGTAACAGCATACCTATAAGAGGCCCCGGTAGTGATATGTCAAACCATGCGGCTAATGCTTGTCCGGCCCAGGTGAAAAAGACTAGTACTGCTAGTCCACCGACAGGTTTTAATCTCTGCGCAATAATTGGAAGAGCCCTACCCCTACGAGAATAATAAAAATAGTTAGTACCCATCCAGGCATACTAATACCCAATAATTCCCATTGTACTTTAGCGCAGTTACCGTCACCACGAATGAGCATAGTAATGACTTCAGACGCTGGAAAAACGTCAAAGAGGTAATCTACCGGTGGTCCACACATTGGTACACTGTCCTCAGGCAAATTCTGCAACCATAGTTGTTTTCCTGAGAAATAGGCACCGCCAATAGATGTAAGAATAGCGGCGATGGCATAACTATTTTGGCCCCTGCCAGATGGATTATGTAGTGCAGCGATCAAGAATATGGCACCAGCAGCAGCTACAAAAGCTCTTTGGGTAATGCAGAGGTAACAGGGCTCAAGACCTAAATATTCTTGAAAATAGAGAACAGCGATCAGTAAACTAATTGCACAGCTGGCTGCAGCTAAAAAATTAAGCGTACGCTTGTTTGGAAAAATCAATTAATACTCCTTATACGGGTATACCGGTTATACGCACAATACCTTACTCACTGACGATAGTAGAGGGATAAAAATTCATCGAAGCTAGCTGTATCGCCTGCTTCAATAGCGGCTTGTTTGGCGTGTGATCTATCAGCAAGATCTTGGTATTTTTCAAGAACTTCGGCGCTTAACTTTTCAGTCTGGAAATACTTTTTGTGCTCTCCAGCCTTTCGCATAGCCATTGCATAATAGGTCTCTTGACGTGAAGCCATTTCATCCAAAACAATTGCCGCTGGTGTTAGTTGATCATTTTCAAGTCTTTCTTGCATGACAGAAAATGCCTTGGTATGCGTATTAGTTTGGTGAGCCTTATCAAGCAGCGCTGCTACTGGCCTTATTTCACCGAATAAGGTGTGCCCCCAATCACGAAGACTTATTTCAGTGTTGCCTTTTAACAAGTGTAAATCAGGGTCTCGACCTGAGTATACGGCTCGGCGAATGTTTTGCGGAATTTGCTCATATTCTTTGCTATCAGTAAGAGGACTATCTTTAAACAGACAAAATAGTAAGAAGGTGTCTAGAAAACAGATTGTCTCTTCGTCAATGCCTGCGGGCAAGAGTGGGTTGAGGTCAATGCATCGGACTTCAATATATTCAACACCTCTAGCAATAAGAGCGTTGACAGGCTTCTCCCCTGAGGCAGCAGTTCTCTTTGGTCGAATAAAACTATAAAACTCATTTTCGATTTGTAAGAGGTTAGTACTTAGTTGTTTATAGTTACCGTTATCATCTTTTAAACCAATATTGTTATAGGACGGATGATTCTGCAAAAGTGCTTTACTGAGTGTGTCAGTATACTGTGATAAGTTGTTATAACAGACCACCAGTTTCTCTTGTGCATCAGATTGATAGCCTAAATCCCCCATTCTTAAGGACGTAGCATAACGACTATGTAAGCTGTGCTGATCATCACCAAATGGCTCTAAGGTATGCTCGCGTCCAGCAACAAAGCTGCGACAAACGGCTGGAGCGGCACCGAGCAAATAAAGGAGTAACCATGAGTAACGACGAAAATTTCTGATTAATCCAAAATAACCTTCAGACTTAAAATCTTGGAGGGTAAGTTCATTTTTACCTGATTTACGGTGTAAGTCTTCCCACAGCGATTCTGGAACAGAAAAGTTATAGTGTATACCAGCAATGGTTTGCATTAGTCGACCGTACCGATTGCCCAGACCACGCCGATAAATATTTTTCATTTTACCTATGTTAGAAGATCCATATTGACCAATCGGTATGCTCTCATCGGTGCCAAGTTGGCAAGGCATACTGCTAACCCAAAGCAGCTCTTGTTCAATGTGTTGATAGGTTATTCTGTGTATTTCCTCTAAGGCGTCTAAGGTTGCGTTGATAGATTCTGAAGGCGCTGTAATAAACTCTAGCAATGCCTCTGAGAAATCTGTAGTAATGTTCGGATGGGTTAAAGCTGAACCCAAGGACTTTGGGTGAGGCTGCTGAGAAAGATGCCCATTCAATTGAACTCTTAGGCTTTCTTTTTCAATGCCTCGAGTAATTTTGGTCAGCCGGTCAGCCTTATCAGGACTACTAAAAAAAGCAATGTTGGTATCTAAAGACACAGTAATATCCTAACTATGCAGCGCTTGATTTGCTGTCAGAGTCTGAGCTCTGTTGAGTATTTAAGGCTTCTAATAAAATAACTGGACGGCCCTTTGCATCTGCATTACACAGCTGGATTTCAGCCCTTAGATCTATATCTTTTGCGTTAAGCTCGACTAATTGATTAACTGCTATATCTCTGTGCTTGGTGTACAACACATCCGTTGCTTTCGTGTCATGAGTCCACTGCAAATTTTTGTCTAAAACAGCTTGATCGTGCCTTTGTAAAATATAAATTTTCATGAGCTACCCGTGACAGATCCAATGATTTCGGGCACAGTGTACCCTATACAGTTGTTGGATAAAAAGAGAAATAATATGTCAAAACATGTCTTAGTCCCGATTGCCGATGGGTCAGAAGAGCTGGAAGCTGTAACTATTATTGATGTACTGCGAAGATCAGGAGTAGAGGTAACGGTTGCTGCGGTAGGGGCCTTGAAAGATAACAAAATTATTGCAGCTCAGGGAACTAAGCTAATAGCTGATTGTGCTATTGGTGATTGCATAAGTACAACCTGGGACTTAATTGCTCTGCCCGGAGGAGTATCAGGCTCAGAAAACTTGTTTGCTAATACTGTCCTTGATCAATTATTGCGTGCTCAAGTTGCTCGTGGTGGTTTATATGCCGCTATTTGTGCGGCTCCTGCTGTAATTTTAGGTCAAAAGGGTTTGCTGGCTGATAAAACCGCAACATGTCATCCGAAGTTTTACCAGTCTTTGCAGGCTAAAGAGATTGATACTGAATCAAAAGTTGTAGTTGATGGTAATTGTGTGACTAGTCAAGGTCCAGGTACAGCTATTGATTTCGCTTTGGAGTTAGTAGAGCGTCTCTGTGGAGTGGTGAAGCGTGAAGAAGTTGCATCACCACTAGTATTGACTACATCACCCACAGCCTACTACTAGACAACCTGTGGGTACAACTTTCTGTTAATTCTTAAACACTAATTAACTGTTGTTTTAAGCGAGCTCCTGCCATGTAGAGGCAAGGTACAAATAGAAGTGTTACGGTGGTTGCAAATAAAACACCGAAGGCCAGAGACGCCACCATCGGAATTAAAAATTGTGCTTGTACGCTGGTTTCTACCAAAATTGGGGCTAAGCCTATGAAGGTTGTTATTGATGTAAGTATTATTGGCCTAAAACGCTCTACACTCGCTCTCACCAATGATTCATAAAGCGCTTCACCTTCTTCACGGAGCTGAATGATACGATCAATTAACACCAAGTTATCATTGACCACCACACCGGACACTGCAAGAACGCCAACAATCGATAGCAAGCTAAAGTCTAAGCCCATCATCAAATGGCCAAAGATTGCCCCCATCACTCCAAAGGGTATCGCTGATAAAACGCCAAGGGGCTTTAAATAGGACTTAAATTCAATTGCCATGAGTGAGTAGATAAGCAAAATAGCCAGCCCAAACAACTGTAGAGCTGAGGTATTGAATTCTTCTTGATCTTCAAGCTGACCGTCTTTCTTGACTGATACTTCGGGAAATAACTCAGACATTTCTTTTGCTACGTCCCCATAAATGACCGAGGCAATTTCAGTAACGGTGAGTTGACCTGTGGAAGGTAAGGCCGTGATACGAATGCTGCGTTCTCGATCAGTTCTCTGAATTCGCGAATACCCTGGTACATAAGTTGCCTCTGCAACAGAGTAAAAGGGTACTTCTGAGCCATTTGCAGTTCTAATTCGCATATTATCTAGTGTGTCCACCTGAGAGCGGGCATCTTTTGGGTAACGAACCATAACTCTAACATCGTCGCGGTCTCTGGGAATACGTTGCGCTTCTGCCCCATAAAAACCCTGCCTAACTTTGCTTGCTACTTGAGACAGGCTAATGCCTAAGCCATCGGCATTGGGCAATAGCTTTACGTCTATATCCTGCCGACCAGAATGTAAATTATCACGGATATTTTTAGTGCCCGGTAGTCTGGCAAGCTCTTCTTTTATAAATGCCGACGCTAGTGCAAGCTGTTCCACATTTGCCGAGGTCAAGGCAATGGAGAACATCGATGCTGGAGGCCCCAGCGTTGAGTCAACTGAAACTTTTTTTGCAGCCGGAACAGGACCCATAATAGCTTGCCAGCGTTCGCCAACAATTTTTGGATCTATTTTTCCAGTAGCGTCAGGCGAGAGTTCAATGAGCAGACGAATAGTGTCTCCCCACATGAATGAAAGCTGATTAGCAATTAGTTTATCTGCCACTACATACTGCTGAATTTCACTGTCACTGTTTAGTATGCTAGCAGCATTTTCAGCTCGCTTCATTATATCCAGCTTTGCTTCTTTTGAGTGGCCATCAGGCATTTCCAAGCGCATGGAAATAAAGTCTGAAGCCACATTTGGCATCTGTACTTGCCTTACATAGCCTGCACCTACAAGCGTCAGCGACAATGTTAGTGCCAAGAAGAAAAGTACTAATGTAAGGTTGTGCCATTCCAGTGCTCTTTGGAGAATAGGTTTAAATCTGTTTTTAGCTACCCAGGTTAGTCCATTAGCACACCAAAGCCTTACTTTTAGAAGTTGTGCGCCTAACATTGATCTTGGTTTTTTTGTGGCTTTCATTTGCGCTAGGTGAGAGGGTAGAATCCATAGGGATTCTATGAGTGAAAAGCTCAGTGCAACCAGTGTTATGGCAGGTATTGACCAGAGAAATTTAGACCATAGACCGGGTAAAAAGAATATTGGAGAGAAGAATATCATGGTGCTCAAGACGGCTAAAAATACTGGTTTTGAGACAGCTTGGGCACCTTCCCTTGCGGCAATTAAAGGATCTAGCCCTTCTTCTTGATGACGAAAAACACTTTCTCCAACAATAATAGCGTCATCAACAATGATGCCAAGAATGAGTAGAAATGCAAACATAGACAGCATATTTAACGTTAGCCCAATACTAGGAAGAATCCATAGCGCCCCCATGTAAGCAACACCGATACCTAGAGCAACCCAAAAGGCTAATTGTGGACTCAAGAATAGCATTAGAATGATAAAGACTAAGACCAAGCCGCCCAGAGCATTTTTTGACAGGAGTGAAAGTCGCCCCTCAAAAAGGATTGAATAGTCTCTCCATGTATCCATTTGGAGTTCATCAGGTAGAAAACTAGCGCCGTTAGCTACATAATCTTTGACCGCTTTTGTGGTTTTCATGACATCTGGACTTTCGCCAACGCTGATAGCAAGAAAAATAGCTTTTTTACCATTGAAGCGTGTCAGAGCATTGCGTTCTTCAAAGGTATCTTTTACCTCAGCTACGTCGCCAATAGTAACCTGTGTACCATCATTGCGGCTGGATACCGAAATTTTTTCAAAGTCGCTTTCGTAATATGCTTGACCTCTGGTTTGGACCTGGATGTCACCGCTCTCTGCGCGAATGGTTCCGGCGGGCAAGTTAAGTGACGTGCGACGAACAGCGCTTACTACATCATCAAAAGAAATGCTGTAGCGGCGCATAGCGAGCTCAGACAATTCTATATCTACCTGGGGTTGTCGAGCCCCCCATACTTCAACGAAGTCTACGCCGCGAGTGGACGCAAGGTCATCACGAATTCGCTCGCCATACTCTTTGAGGACTCTTTCATCGGCATCACCAAACAAAGCAACTCTGATAACTTCCTGGCGCTCTACTACCTCTGTAACTATCGGCCGCTCGGCATCTGAAGGGAAGGTTATAACTGCATCAACACGGCTTTTGATGTCATTTAGCATCTTAGTCATGTCGTAGTTGGTATCAATCTCTGCGGTAACTGAACCGCGGCCTTTACGCGCTTCAGCGGAGAGGCCTTTAATTCCCTCTAGGTTGTAAATCGCCTCTTCGATGCGCACCACAATCTGCTCTTCAACTTCTTTCGGTCCTGCTCCTGGGTAGGACATATTAACGGTAATATAATTGATTGACGTAGCGGGAAAGACCTCTTTACCTATACCAAAAGCACCGAAGGCACCGCCAATAATAATCAAAAACATTAGTAAGTTGGCAGCTACTGGATTATTCACAAACCAGCGAATAGACGCGTTCATTGTCGGTAACCCTCAACACTGTTTTGGTTTAATTTGATCTTTGCTATCCTTGGAGTGACTTTCATTCCAGTAATCGCAAACGGAATTCGGGAAGACACTAGGCGATCACCCGTGGCAAGACCAATAGTAGTAACCTGATTAACATCTGACTGAATAACTCTAATGGTATGGTAGTAGGCTTCGTCATTATCGTTTAGCAACAATACTTGATTGCCCTTGTATACAGCATCTTTTGGTACAATAACCGCCTGTTGAATCTCTTTTCCAGTAATTTCTGCCTCTACAAACAAGCCGATATTCAAGGGAGGGCGGTTGTTTTTCTGATCAGATTTGAACGGATTCTGTACCTGCGCTACTGCATAGGTCATTCTACTTTTTACATCAATGGACGCATCCGTGCGAACGATTCTACCTTGCCATTCATAGGTATTCTCGCCGAGGGTACTACGAAGGGTAACCCTTGGATAATTAATAGTCTGGTTGTCTTGATAATTCACCGGTAAGTCAATCAATGCTGCCTGACGGTCGGTCAGAGGCAAACGAATTTCAACGGTGTTGGTACTGTAAACCTTGGCTATGGGTACTCCAGGGTTAATATACTGACCAAGATCAACAAAAATCTCTCGAATACGCCCACGAAAAGGCACACTGATTCCGGTACGATCAAGATCCAGTTGAGCTTTGTTGAGATCTGCTTTTGCGCTTTCAAGGGCAGCCTGAGCTGATTTTAATTGTGGTTGCCGTAAAAAAAGCGCATTAGCGGTTTTGTCACCCAGTTCACGCCATTCTCGTTTTGCTTGCCGAGATCTTCCCTGCTCCAGAGCAACGATTTCCTGTGCCTTAGCTACCTGAGCTTTAGCGCGGATTACCGCAAACTTATAATCTTGGGGCTCAATTTGCAGTAATCGCTCACCGGCTTTAAAAAAGCCACCATTAGCATATTGATCTGCCACCGACATAATTCGGCCCGCAACCTGTGATACCAGGTTAATTTCACGCTTGGGGGCAACGGTTCCCTGACTGTGGATTTTGGCTACCACTGAGATTGGTGAAACAGTCACCACGTCAACTGCTACAGGCGGCTTGGTCTCTCGGGGGGTTCGATTGGGTGTTGACTTAAGCATCGCAAGAGCAACGATCGCTAACAGGCCGACTATTAAGATAGCAAATGTAAGCATACCTTTACGACTAACAATGGGCATTAAAAAAACCTTTTAAGTAGTGTGTCTAATCTATAAACATATAATGTAGTTCAATGCAAAAATGCATAGTTACAAACGCCCACGTGTGGATTAGGTTGACATTAAAGACCAGCACAATTAACTACGAATACGCTTTGTTCAATCGATTAGATTGTTTTAGCTTGGCGACGGGCTTTGATTGTCACCTAAATCCGAATCCTGATTAAATATTTCATGGTCCAGCATACCTTCACTGTCTGCAACAACTGCGGTCACCATGCCGTCTCCAGAAACGTTAACTACTGTCCTAAGCATGTCTAGCAGGCGGTCAACACCGATAATAAGGGCAATACCTTCAACGGGTAAACCAACTTGCTGCAGCACCATGGCAAGGGTGATTAGACCGACGCCTGGTACGCCCGCAGTTCCGATAGATGCAAGTGTTGCTGTAGCAACAACCGCCAAGTATTCACCCATACTTAGATCAAGGCCATAGGCCTGTGCAATAAATACTGTGGCTATACCTTGCATAATGGCTGTACCGTCCATGTTTACCGTAGCACCTAAGGGAACGGTAAAAGACGCAATTGAATTGTTAGCACCAAGGCGAGTTTTGGCAACATTCAAGGTAACTGGCATGGTTGCATTACTTGATGCTGTGCTAAATGCGAACAACATTGCTGGACGCATGTTTTTGAAAAGAGTCAACGGGTTTAGGCGAGTCAATACAGCAAATATGGTACTGTAGGTCATGCTTGCATGGAGGCATAGTACAAATACCATAGTGCCGAAGTATAAAGCTAAATTAATGATGGCGCTAAAACCTTGGCCGGTAAAGAGTTTTGCCAACAGACAGAACACACCAAAGGGAGCAAAGTGCATTAATATGGTTACCATAACCATTACCACATCACTGATGCTTTGAAATCCTCGCAATACTAACTGCCCAGACTCACCCGCTTGTAAGATGGCGACACCAACAAGAATAGCAAACACAATAACCTGTAACATCTTGCCTTCTGCCATCGCCAACACAGGATTAGTAGGGAATATATCGATGATGACTTGTTTAAGAGAGGGTGATTCTTGAGCAGAATAACTTGCTGCTTCAGCAGTATTAATACCGACACCCGGGTCAACAATGTTAGCTATAACCAGAGCAAGACTTACTGCTATAGCGGTAGTAGTAAGGTACAGTGCGACGGTTTTAATCGCTACCTGTCCCATTTTTACATCTTCACCCATAGAAGCAGAGCCGCAAACTAGGGAAACAAATACCAAAGGCACCACCAACATCTTCAGTGTGATAACAAATATTTGTCCAATTAAATCAAAAACATTTTCAACTAGCCAGGCAATCATAGGCACAGGCTCGGCACTAGCATCATTAATCATATTGAGTAACAGGCCGACGGCAATACCCAATAGCATTCCGATAAGAATTTTTGATGAAAGTTGCATATAAATAATGTCCTTGTTAGCGATTGAGTAGGCGTTTAAACCCAGTTGACACCCATAGTGTAAACTGAGATCCGAATTCGGGCACGCAAATAAAAATTATTCCCACGACTAAAAGATTAAGAACAGCCACAGTCACAAAAAATTCTACAATGCTCCAGCCTAAAACACTGAGAAAAAATATACCCAGAAAACTGCCACCAACCATAAAGCCTGCGTTAACAATAGCATTGACTGAGAGAACGCGCGCGCGTTTATTGGACGCAGTGCGTTGTTGTAGCATAGAATTTAGGGGAACAATAAATAAGCCTCCAAAAAGGCCGATTAAGATTAGATCGATCAATATGTGTAAACCACCACTGAGAGATAAGAACTGCCTCGGTGTTATTCCACTTAATGATGCATGGGTAGTTTCATAGGACATTGATACATAGCTCAAGTCCAGAGCGAAAATACTCAGGCCCAGTGCGCCCAAAGGAACAAGTCCCGGCTCAACAACTCCACGAGACAGGCGATGGCAAAGTAGCGAGCCTGTTGCAACACCGACAATAAAGGCGGCTAATAAGATAGAAATGAGACGCGGATGTCCATTTAAGATAGTCACCGTATAGTTAGGCACCTGAGTTAAAAAACAACCCCCATATAGCCAAAACCAGGAGATGGCTAAGATGCAAAAAAATACCGTTCTATTTTCTCTGGCCATTCTGAAATTTTGTGCAGTCTGCGTAAGACTATTGAGACTGACGCGTTGAACCGAGTTTTCTGAGGGCGCCTCTGGAATATATCTACTACTAGCCCAACCCGTGATTGACACTAAGACTATAAGTCCACTGAGAAGTGCGGCGCCGTTATCTAAGGTAACTACCCAGCCGCCGATAAGAGTGCCTAAGAGAATTGATCCAAAGGTTCCCATGCTGACTTGCGCATTACCCGCTAGCAACTCATCATTCTTTAAATGCTGTGGGATCAGGGAATATTTAGCTGGACCAAAAAATGCCGACTGAGTGCCAAGTAAAAACAAAATAACCAACATCATATTAAGATTAAGTGTCAGCAGCGCATAACTCCCAGCTAACATAATGACAATTTCTGCAGCCTTTATATTACGCATTAGCATGGCTTTGTCATAGGTGTCGGCCAGTTGCCCAGCAAGGGTAGAAAATAGGAAAAAAGGTAAAATAAACAGACCAACAGCAAAATTGGTCATAAAATTTGTAGTGCTATCTGACCCTACAGCAGCAGTACTAACTATAATCACTAGTAGCGCATTTTTAAAAATATTATCGTTGAGCGCGCCCAGTAATTGAGTAATGAAAAAAGGTAAAAAACGTCGTTGACGAAATAAATGGAATTGACTCTTAATCGGATTGCTATTGTTCATATAGTTCTCATTATTTCGCTTAATGGCTTGCATCTAAAAATGCCACCTTCATGTATTTCTGCAATATAGTTATTACTAAATGCTAAGGTTGCGTAGCACAATGTTATCATGCCAATATGCTCGACATGGCGAAATTCTTATTTTAGTGGTTGGCCCACATCTCAGGACCATTTCTGACCAGGCATTTCGGTAGTACGCTCAACAGTCATTCCACTAAGAGCGGCAGTTTCGAAAAAATCTCTATTAAAAACTACAAGATGGTTGAGATTATCAAATTGCTTGAGAGCCATTTCCATGACGTCGCCCTTTTATACAGTGATTATACTGTTGCTAATGCTAGGCTGAGAATACAGGTTTTTCGACTTCCTACGCTTCTGCGCTCTGAGTCTAAAAAGCAATCTATTTCTATAAAGCCCGCTTTATTCAGCATCCCTGCAGAGGCTGCATTTTGCTCATGACGGTCTGCCAACAATTGCTCTACTGATAATAATTGAGCTATTGAGGAAACTTCATTTAAAAGGTCTGTGCCAATACCTCGGCCGGACCATTTATTGTGCACGACCACTTCAGCAACATAAATCGCCTTTTTAAAAGAGATATGATGTTCAAAAAATATCGGTATATCACCAGGCTGGCGATAAATAACAAGGCCAACCACAGTTGTATTCTGTAACGCGACAATACATTTGTCTTGACCGATATTAAGTCGCTGAAACTGGTCCGTCACTGCCTCCTTCGGCAGGTAATTCCAAGGATTGCTGCCCTGACTTACTAAAAATTGCTGTAATTTCTCAAATTCACTAGTTTTTGCTGCGCGCATTTTGATCATCTTGCGATTCCTATTAAGTTCACTATTTCCATTATTTTTCAGGCATAAAGAGCAGCTGTCCTAAGTCATATTGTCTTTTGCTTGGCCTGTAGAGCATGGCGCTAAACCCAATAAGTCCAATAGTCTTAATGACTATTTTTTTGTGTCACCCCCAGTCTTGCTAATCTCAATTTTGCGAGGGAGAGTAATCAAAGTCATCGCTCTAAGGTTCTGCAATAGCGTGATCATTGATCTGTCACATCCAAGATTGACCAGAATGTTCGACTTGACTAAGCGACCTATTGATCATTTTACGTGCTGCGGTAATCGGTATGTAGGGAATTTTTATTGTTTGAGAGGCCAGCACGAAACTGAGTGAGCAGAGTTTATGGCGTTTCATCAACCAGGACTCATGTAACCGAACTTGCTGTACCTTATAGTGTAAAAAACAGCCAAAGTCTCTACCTAAAAAACCACGACGAAAACAAACATATTGAGGATCCTCATAATAACCCCATCTATACCAAGACAAGATTGCGGCTAGACTCCCTATACCACCTGCGCAAGCTAGCATGATGATACTAAGCAAGAGGGACTTAGCTATCAAATAGGTGCCAACTGAAACCATAATCGCTAATGGAAGCCAGAACTGTAACCACAGTCTTACTATCAGTCTTCTACTGACATGCTTATAGTGGTAATGTTTTAGATTTGCATTGGGCATGGCGTCGTCAATAAGTAGATCAGCCTCATCATAGGTTACGGAGGGTACTAAAATCTTGCGGCTTAAATTAGTGTTCGATAGATTCTCGCCTACGTTGGCATTTTGCTGGAAGACAATATTAACTCGCTTCAAGATAAGGTCTAACCAATCCTGCTGATACAGAGTAAGTTGTAGGCGCCGAAGGGGCATAGATACTTCGCGCTTGGTAAAAAGGCCGGACCGACGGACATAGCGTGCAGAGACTTTTTCTAGGGTGAAGTCATAGTGGGTAATGATCGCACTAATTATCGAGAGCAGGGCAATCAGCAATAAGATCATCATGGTTAGCGTTAAAACCATTAATACCACTGACAAATCACTTTGTATTTTTAGATTAATTTGAGAGAGATCTATACCCCAACGGCTTAACACTGACGCAACATAGGCACCTATGTCGGCATAGAAAGGCGCCGCTGCACCCAAGACAATCCAGATTCGGTTGTTGGTGAGCCCATGTAATGCTAAGTCATATAGATTTCTCTTAATGAGGAGTCGATCCGCGCTTTTACTTTTTTGTGCGTCGGCCTGCGCTGACTGCTGTGTCGGAGCATTGGTCATAATGCTTTGTTTAAATTGCTCCGCAGAGGTCAATTTAATGGCAACAATTGAGGCTTCATTTTTAGCTGATCCTGCAGTGTCAAATTCCATACAGCAGTACCCTGTCCAACGATAGTAAATAGGCTGAACCAGTTTAATATTTTGAATGCGTTCAAAGGGTAAATTGATTTGAGATTTTTGGATGACGCCCGAACGAATTTCTATGTTCTGATCAGATAGTCTGTATCGGTAGGCTATAAAACTAAGAACGCTATACACCATAGTTACACATATCAAGAGCACACTCAGCACAAAAAAAGCGGTGACGTTATTTTTAGCAATGCTGTAGCCGGCAAATATCAGGGGGATAAGCATCTCCAGTTGACCAGCGAACTTTTTAACAACTGCCAACGCAAAATAAGCTAGAGCAATGGGCGGTAGTTTCAGCCATGGCCCCAGTTGCTTACCTGATTGAATTGTTGATGAATTAGCACTCTGTGCGACATTGTTTTGTTCTTTCATGCTAGTGTGATGTTTTATGGGCAACAATAAATTCCCGCAACTGCTGTGCATCTCTATGTGAAAGACCCGGTATTGCGAAAGTAGATGCCTGACCGCCGGCGCTATAAGCGCATAATTCAGCCAGGCCATATCGCCGTTGCAGTGGGCCACGATTAATTTCGACATGCTGGATACGCGTCAAAGGCTGAGTAACACTATGCCGAATGAATAAACCTGATCTATAGCTTAGATCGTGTTCCCGTAGTGCATAGCCTTTTTGAGGGTCGGCAAAAATTGCATAGATAAAAAATAGGCTTGCAAGGCAAGGTATTGTGATGGTTATGTTTAAAATACTCGGAGCTATAATATCCATTGGCCAAGGTCCAAAGGCCGCAAAAGCCCATAAAACCCAAAGGAACAAGGCGATAGCTCCAATCAATACTCTGCGCAGTACTACGTATTTACCAGACATTGGTATAAAGTTAATATTTTCATGGGAACTGAGCCTGGTAAGGTCTATATCGTCATTTGATAGTTCTCTCATAAGGTTATTGCTTTCCTTTGCGTTTAGCGGCCTCTATCTGGTCAAGCTTTCGTTGAATGACCTCTTGGCTTTTTGCTGCATATTTTTGCTCATGCCAACTGGTAAGACGCCATAATATTAATACGACAATGAGCCCTAGTGCCATTCCAACCATCCAATTCATAGCCGACTATCCTCTTCTCAAATCATATCATTAATAATATTACTTAGCCGCTGCCTGCAGGGCTAACATGGTCGCATCAGTAAGCGCAATTGCCAAGTTTCCATCTATAACAACACCGGCCATTGAATCAAATTGCTCATAAAACAAAGGTACTGAAATAGCCGCTACAGGGTGCTCAGAAAAGTAGGATGCTGAGCTATTTGCTGCGCTAAGAACACTTTTTGCGCCCCCTGCCCCGGGCGAGGTAGCCAGTAAAATTATAGGTTTATTTTGAAACACTTTTTGATTAATGCGAGAACACCAATCAAACAGATTTTTGTATGCTGCAGTATAAGAGCCGTTATATTTAGTAAGACAAATCACTAAAATATCACTATTACCTATGTTGTTAAAAAATGCTTGAGCGTTGGGCGGCCGACCAATTTCGTTTTCTCTGTTTTCGCTAAACAGCGGAAGTTCATAGTCATTTAAATCTAAAAGCTTGACCGTTGCATCGGTCATTAAGTTAGCGGTGTAGTTGGCTAGAGCCTTATTAATAGATGTTGCGCTAGTACTTGCACCGAAGGCTAATAAATTTATAAATAATCCTTACTTTAGTCTGTGGTGATGACATAAGCATAGCTGGCCTAGCTTCAAAAATTGCGCACCTGTCACACTGTAGCATTAGATAAAAATTATCGGCACCAGAATTATGGTTTTCCCTTAGGCTATTAAATTAACAATGATGCACTCTTAATCTGAGCGTAAACTTTATCACCTTTTTTAAGATCAAGATCATAAGCGGACTTACAACTAATTCTCGAGAGAAGCACAGTATTTCCCGTTACTAATCGAAGAATCATTTGAGCGTTGGTTTCTGGCTCAATTCTATCAATGGTTACTGCAATAATGTTGAGAATACTAGTATTTTTTTGTCTTTCAAGGGTGATACTAACATCTCGTGCTAGTACCTGTATGCGAACATTTGAATGAGCTGGTAATGATGCTGAAGCAACTGAAAATGTCCCTCCTGAGAACTCCAATTGTACTAGTCCAAAGTGTGTATTATACCCGGCTACTGTAGCTTCAATAATACTTTCAGCGCCAGTTTGATGAGCCAATGGAAGGTCTATATCAGTAAAAATATCTTTTACCGTGCCTGCAGCATGAAGTCGACCATGATCCAGTAGTAGCAAATGATCGGCTAAACATGCCACCTCCTCTCGAGAGTGACTAACATAGAGTACTGGGATTGCTAATGTTTTATAAACCGACTCAAGAAAAGGTAAAATAGCAGCTTTTTGCTCATCACCTAAAGCAGCTAATGGCTCGTCTAAGAGCAGCATTGTTGGATCTGCAGCTAGGGCTCGTGCTATAGCTACCCGTTGCTGTTCTCCGCCGGACAACTGCCAAGGCATACGCTGCAGTAAATGACTAATTTGTAGAAGTTCTATAGTGTGTGGAAGCTTACTTACAGAGTTTCTGCACTTAGCCCTAGTCATGCCATAGTTAATGTTATTTTGAACATTAAGATGCGTAAACAAACTAGGTTCTTGGAATACATAACCTATTTTTCGTTTGTAGGTAGGCACAAACCAACTGTTGTCTTGCCATACTGTTTCGCCCACTTTGAGATAACCATCTTCGCATTGCTCAAGTCCTGATATGGCACGCAACAAGGTGGTCTTACCGCTGCCAGAGGGTCCGAAAATTGCCGTAACACCTCTGTTCGGGATCACTGTGTCTACGACGAGGTTGAAATCGCCGCGTTGAATATTAAAACGTACATCAATGCTCATGGCTGACCTACTGCATAACGGCGGTTAGCACCATAAACAATCATGAGCAGCATAAATGATAAAATTAACAGAGTGCCTGCCAGCCCATGCGCTTGGGAGTACTCTAAAGCCTCTACATGATCATAAATAGCAATGGATACTACCTGAGTAGTCCCTGGAATATTGCCGCCTATCATCAATACCACACCAAACTCACCTAGAGTGTGGGCAAAACCTAGAACACTAGCGGTAATAAAGCCTGGTCTTGCCATTGGCAGAACTATTGTTACGAAGCGATCTAAGCGCGACGCCCCGAGCGTGGCAGCGACTTCTAGGGGTCTTTGACCAATCCCACTAAAGGCGGTTTGCAGTGGCTGAACCACAAAAGGCATAGAATAAAAGACCGAGCCGATTACCAGTCCTGTGAAAGTGAATGCTAATGGCGCAGCACCGAGCATCTTAAGTAAACCGCCTAGGGGACCATTGGGGCCCAGTGAAATGAGCAAATAAAAGCCAAGGACTGTAGGCGGTAAAATAAGTGGAAGGGCAATGATAGCCTCAATTATATATTTAAAACGCCACTGACTGCGGGCTAGCCACCATGCCAGAGGTGTTCCCAAAATCAATAAAACAATCGTGCTTATAGACGCTAACTTGAGCGTCACAAAAAGTGCAGTAAAATTCTGATCACTCAGTATCAAGGGAATCTATATCCATGCTTTTGTATAATTTTTTTTCCTTCAGTGCTTTTTAGGAAGGTTAAAAATTCTTGTGCAACCTTCAATGCTTTTAGTTTGGATGTTTTTAATAGTACTGCTTGCTGATCAATAGGGCTATAAAGAGATGGCGGTAGCGACCAGAATGTATTTGCCTGTCTTAGCAGGTTTTCAGGTAATTGAGAGCCAGCAATAAAACCTACGTTAGCATTGCCTGTTGAAACAAATTGAAAGGTTTGGGCGATATTTTCTCCGCGAACGAGTTTGGCTTGCAGTGGAAGCCAAAGTCCCACCTCCTGCAGTACCTGTTTTGCAGCCAAGCCATAGGGGGATAATTTAGGATTGGCAATGGCAACAAAATCATTTGAAGAAATGTTTCGAATGGCTGCATCAAGACTCTCAAAAGATCTCTCTGGTGCCCATAATATTAACGAGCCTCTAGCATAGGTGAAGCGACTATTATCAACAATAAGACCTGACCTCTCCAATAGCAGTGGACGTTCCTTATCAGCAGCTAAAAAAATATCGAAAGGAGCGCCATGAGTTATTTGTGCGTAATGTTTTCCTGTGGAACCAAATGCAAGAATGACTTTATGCCCGGTTTTTTCTTTAAATACCTTGGTTATAGCTTTAATTGGCGCAGCAAAATTGCTCGCCACAGCGATTCGAATAGTCTCTGCAGCTATGTTGTGTGCACACCCCAGTAAGATTAGCCCAAGAGCACTGCGTATAAAAACATGTTTGATAGTGGCATCAATCCAGTAGTTAATTTTTTGACTATGCTACTGCTTGCGTTTAGTACTCGCAAGCAAAGCCTCCCTAACTAGCTAAGCAGCCAAGTATGCATAAGTCGACCCGGCATAAATGAGAAACTACCGGCGAGAAGAAGACTGCCAATGTACATTCCAATCATGTGACGTCTGTGGGCTTTAATTTTGCCCCGACGTGCTGCGATATAGGCGGCGGGGACCGTGCGAAGGACTAAAAAGCTCAACAAATGCAGATAACCAAAGTGATTAAAAAGTGTTGGACCCACCTGTGCTGGCATAAAAAGTGTCACCATCGCAGTGAAAAGCATTAAACCCATGTAAAGCTTCCCTAACATTCTGTGTACTGAGGTCCCTTTGGCCCTAAGTAGCAGGAAGGTCCCCAAAAAAAATGCCGGGGTTAGTGTGGCAAGATGTAGGTAGGTTAATTGTGTATATGTCATCAAAAATTCCTATTTTGGTCTATTTTGAACTTTTCTGCTGCCGTTTATTGTTCTTTCACCCCAAGGGGAAGGAGAGGGCTCTGCAAAGGTAGAGAGATACAGTTGTTCAACCTTGTCTCTGGCCCATGGCGTTCGGCGTAAAAATTTTAACGAAGACTTAACCGAAGGGTTGCTCTTAAAGCAGTTAATGTTAACTTGTTGTGCAAGTCCGCCCCATCCAAAGTGTCCTTCAAGTCGAGTGACGACCTTTTCTAAGGTCATTCCATGTAATGGATTATTGGGTTGATTTTCAAGCATTGATTACCCTAGCGTTCTTTACGATATTATGAGAGTTTTAAGCGCATACAACGAACTATTGTTGGTTGATTTTAACTTGGTATTTTGTGTTTTTGGCATGATACCATAATTAAAACTTCTTTAAATTTGTATAGAATATGACGAAAAACTAGTGAAAAAAGACAAAACGCGAATAAGGTTATCGCCAAAGGCGAGAAAGTCTATGATCCTAGATTATACTGCTAGGCTGATAATAAATGAGGGGTGTATCAGCGGTTAGTATGGAGAGGCTAAGTCAAGAGGTTGGTGTTAGCAAGGGGCTACTTTATAATTATTAACCCAGCGTAACGCCCTTGCTTTAAGATCTACTCACACGAGAGTATCGACACTTAAGGAAGTTGCAGCTTCACGCTGCCCAAAGTGGTAAAACTCTAGCGCAGTTTGTGCGGCTTGTAACGCATGTCTATCTTGAGTATGTAAGAGAGCATGGCCCCTTGATTGAGAGACTTGCTGCAGAGCCATTGGTGGCAAATAGCGGCGATCCTACTCGTTATGACCATAAAGCGATAGTGGAATATTTAGCAAAGATATTGCATGAAAATTTCCAGATTCCGATGCAGATAGCCCTTCCGGTGGTAGGTATATCTTACGGTATTCCCGCAGCGGCCGGTCATTATATTACCCATCATGAGGCTGATGTGCAGAATATAGAGAATATTACTGTGATTATGATTTTGGGGAGTTTAGAGGCTGTTGTTGGTAGTTATCCGATGTCATTACAAACATTGCGCAAACCTTCTTAGCGTCGTCGGGTCGTCTTCTTAGCCTAAATCTGTCATTTACGATGATGGTATCGGTTGGTCAAGCACTTTGACCGATAGCACTGAATCGGCATTGACCATTTGGCGCAGGGAAAAAATATTACCGTCTATATCACGCGCATAGGCTTGCCAGCTGCCACTAACCATTTCAGGTGCACTAAAAAAGTCAACGCCCAAGGCTTTAAGACGCCGATATTCTTGATTGATATCGCCAACTTCTAAGGAAAATGAGTAACCAAAGTCAGTGGCGGTCCGCTGACCTAAAAATTGAGGTGTTAGAGGATTGATAAATTGCCATAGTTCGATGACTTTAGAGCCTTGATTCATTTTGAACCAAGCCGCTTTGAGGTGCAAATTATCGATATCAACAATTTGATCAAAGGTTACTCGGTCTGATATGTCCGCTGAACGATAAGGCTGAAAGCCGAGTACCTGTTGGTAAAACTCCATTAGCCGTTCAATATCATGTGTGGCTACGGCCACTTGTGACATCCACATCTTTGCGCCAGCGTTTTGGTTCATGTTTGTATAGCCGGCTCTTTTAAGAATTTTTGGTTCAAGTTGTTCTAACTCAATCATGTTACCTTCTGGGTCATACGCATAGCCATAGGTTACCCCTTGGCCCAATAGATCAATGGGTTCACCACCCCGTGATAGTGGTGTTGCGCCAGCCGCGATAAATTTGTCCCAACCTGAATGATCCGCAGGAGATTGAAAACATGTGTGTGTGATGCCAGGACCTTTGGCCGGCATCACACTGTTAGCTAGCTGCTGATTATGTTCGAATGACATTAATTCAAAGACCATATTTGGTGCTTTTAGCACGGCGATTTCATAGCTAATATCCGCCCGTCCAAATAGACGATCAGCCTCTGCACTGTTAGACACCTTCTCTCGTCTAATCACTTTGAACTGGGTGCTCTGCTGGTAGAATGCCAAGGATGCATCCAGATCTTTCACTGACAAACCAATATGGTTAATACCCATAATAGTTGTGCTGGTATCTGCAATACTTGCATCTTTGTTAATCTCTATCGCCATTGATGTAGTTGTCAATAAAGCGGCTAGTAGGGAGGCCATTTTGAAGGCTCTTGTTCCATACTTCATTGTGATTTTCATTCTGGCTATTATCCTTATTTAGACTTTTGTTGTATTGACTGATTAGGAAGAGCAAACACCAGCAACACATTACCAGGTATCTCTGCCCACTTGTCGTAACCGGAGGTGATAAATAATTCGCCATTGGCAATAACAGGTCCATCTGCTTCGATGGAACCGCCAATACCCTCTATGCCGTTAATGGACTGATAGCTGCGCCTAGTGTCATAGCGCCAAAGAACATCTCCTGAATTGGCATCTAAAGCTCTTAAAATACCGTCCATACCCCCGGCAAAAACAAGTCCAGGACTACTGCTGATGGCCGCTGATATGCCAGGATCACATCTGAATTTGGAGTCAGGCGGACAGATGTTTAGAACGGGTGTTCGCCAGATAAATTCACCTGTTTCTGGATTTAACGCATGTATTCCAGGATGCCGCTCCCCTACCGCATAGGGATTGTTAGTTTTTATATCAGAGACTCCCACATAAAGACGATTACTATCGCTGCTCATTCCCCAATGAACGCCTCCCATAGTGCCACCGCTACCTACCCGCCGTGTCCAAATAATTTTTCCTTGCTTATCAGGATCCATGGCATAGGTGAGCCCTGACTTTTGACCAATCAGAAGTAAGTCTTTTTGTGAGTTAGTTGTAATTAATATGGCTGACGCACCTATATCGAAATCTGGTCCGTCTTCATCAGGACAGTTAGGTGTTCTGCGTGAACAAGCGCCATTCCAAGCATCATCTTTAGTCACTTGAGAGACCCACTTGATTTCGCCCGTCATGGTGTCCATGGCGATTACCGCATCGCTAGTGTTGGATGCAGGCGATGAGTAATTTTGACCCGTGGTGGCGATAATTACATTACGCTTGATGTCCAGAGTGGGGCTCGACCAGATAGGCGCTCCAGAGGGCCCAAATTTATCAGTTCCCGCTGTGGTCTTACCTCTAAATATTGGCTTTTTTGTGGTGTATGTTTTCCAAATTTCCGTCCCGTTATGAATATTTAGAGCAATCATCGCACCTTGAAAGCTGCAACAAGGATAAGCTATCTGAGCTGCAGGGACTACCTCAAGAGAGGACACCGGAACATAGACTTTTTGTTGGTCAGTTACAATAGAGCCTGTGACCAATGCTAGAGGATGATCATGAACCCTAACTTTCCAGTTCAGTGCTCCTGAGAGTGCATTGATCGAATAGACATTAGCTTTAAGATCACCAAATAGCAAAGACTCTACACCAGTTTCTGCGTCCTCATGATATTGGAGTGCTCCTCGCACTTCTGTGTCAGCTGAGAACATCCATTGAATACACCCACTTTGTGTACTGAGAGCAAAGACGGTACCGTCTTGGCTACCAATATAGGTAGTCTCAGCGGTTACCGTAGGCTGTGATCGAATTCGTGTCGCTTTTGGAAATGCAAATGCCCATTTTAAGGCCAAATTTTTAACATTATTAGGGTTTAAGATATTTTCATCAGTCTGAAACCTTTGGTTGCCAGTACCCCCCCAATTAGTCCATTCACCTGTTTTGCTGAGCCCACTGCTGAGCCCACTGATGGAGGTGTCAGTGCAAAAATAATTAGACAGATCTGTAGGTGTGGTATCAACAGACTTGCCTGTTAGGTAATAGGACACCTGGCGAATTTCTTGCTCTGATAATGGTAGTCCAGCAGTACTCATTATGCCGCTAGTAAGGGAGGTAACAATATGCTCTGGCGCAAACAATCTTAAAGCTTCCATTTGTGGGGCCTCTGATGTTACGTCTGAGTGGCAAGCAGCACAGTGAGTATCAAAACGCTTTTGCCCAATTTGATAGTCAATGCTCTCTTGATGATTATTCGCCATAGTCGATGTTGACAGCGCAATGAGGATCAGTGTCCTGATGCTAGAATATAGATGCATAACTTATCTCCAAATTGTACCGATAAGACGTTTTTATTGTGTGCTTATGGGATACTCAAATTGATGCTGAACAACGGTTTTACTATTTATTTGTAAAAGTGTTTTTAA
>DNBN01000157.1:31287-33289 GCA_003491845.1 Porticoccaceae bacterium
TAATTTTGCCTCAGCCTGGTCTTAGCAAGCATACTTCAATTATTGTATAAAAGGTCATTAGTTTATGGCAACCAATATTCCTATGTGTGCATTCTGGTAATCGAATTATTAATTTTATTTATAAGGCTACATCTGAACTCACTCTATCAAACTTTATGGTACATTTTTAGCCAAAATGTATGAATAGATAGCTTTGAGTATGGATATATTTTTAGCAAATTCGGGCTGTGTTTTATGTGCTAATAAGTGATGATTTTTTATAATTAGATTGACCTGAGCGTCTTCCAGAGCTATCTTTATTGACTGTAGTTATAATAACATGGCTTTTGCTGGCAGAGCTGTTTCGTCTAATCTTGTAGTGTTTTTTTAGATACTTGAAATATAGTTCGTATCGTCTGATTCAGGTGATCTTTCTGTCGTACTCACAACGCCATGTTAGTTGCCAGAGAACAAGTATGTCGCAAATAGGTTGGTGAAAAGCACAGGCGCAACAAAATAAAAAAACGAGGAGTAAAATAATGGATCTAGGTTTAAATGGGTTGAATGCGGTGGTAACCGGCAGTACCGCAGGTATTGGAAAGGCAATTGCGTTGTCATTGGCAAAAGAAGGCGTCAATGTGGCTATTTGCTCGCGTCGCCAAGAAAAAGTAGATGAAACATTGGATGAGCTATCAGCATACCCTGTTAAGAGCGTTGGTGGAGCGGTTGACATTACCCATACAGAGGCGTTCCAGCATTGGGTGAGTCAAACTGCTGAAGGCTTAGGAGGTATTGATATTTTTGTAGCCAATGTCAGTCCAATGTCGGGTAAATGGGCGGACGCGGTTAATACGGATATTCTCTCGACTGTGTCTAGTATTGATGCTGCATTACCATGGGTGAAACAGTCAGAAAATGGGTCAATTATTTATATTAGTTCAATGGCAGGAGTTGTTGCGACACCTCAACTGCCACCCTATGGTGCGGCAAAGGCAGCAATGACTCACTACATGAAAACGTTGTCGAAAATGCTTATTAAAGATGCTGTCAGGGTAAATACAGTATCGCCAGGAGATATTATCTTCGAAGGCGGTAATTGGGATAATTTGAGGATTAATAACCCAGAGGCTTTTAAACGTGTTCTTCGACGGAATCCTCGAGGAACCCTGGGGACCCCGGAGGAAATTGCTCAGGTGGTGACTTTCTTATCTAGCCCAATGGCAAGTTTGGTCAATGGTGGTCATTTGGTAGTTGATGGTGGTAGCACCGGTCATATACATTTTTAGAATCTAAGCAAAAGATTGGTAATACTTAAACTCTAAAAAAAAATAAGATATAAAGTTTTTATATACAGAGGCTGAGGATAAAAATGCCTTAGCCTCTATAATGTTCGGACTTAAGCTAATTATCGCCAATAAAATCTCTCATCACTTGATTAAAAAGATCAGCTTTTTCAGTCGAAGGTGAATGCCCAGTATTTGGGAAAATCTCAATCCTCACATTCTCTACATATTGTGGGATTACCGTTAAAAAATCTTGTGAAAACACCTTCTCATCTTCGCCCCAGATTAGCAGTGCTGACACTCCATCAATACGTGCTTCTCGCTGAGGCCAAAAGTCAGCCTCACTAATATCATCTGGATGTGGAAGATTAGCCCTGTACCAGTTAATACTACTTTCCATAGCCTTTGGCTGACTCCATGCCTGCTTATACATGGTAATGTCATGATCTGTGAACAGGCCCTGAGCTATTAGTCGATCAAATAAACGCACCATCAGTGCGTAATCCTCAGCAATCAGTGACTCTAGACCCTGTTGAGATTTGATCCTAGTCATATATGAAGAGGCTTGTCGTTGCTCCTCGTGAGTTTGCAAAAACTGGAGTAGCAAATTGAGTGGTGGCGCGTTTTCAACGATTAGTTTGTCCACTTTGTTTGGATATTTTTGAGCAAAAGCCCAAGCTAAACAGCCACCCCAGTCATGCCCAATTAAAATGATTTTTTGGTTGGGTGCAAGTTGCTTG
>DNBN01000013.1:0-2039 GCA_003491845.1 Porticoccaceae bacterium
TCGTATTCAACACCACCGAAAACAGCATAAACATTGGTTTTGAAACTGTCCGCAAACATTAAAGAGGTGGGGTTTTTACTTTCCGGCGGATTGTAAGCTCGAAGCACTGGTCCTCTGCCTTGGTCCTCTGCGATTGATACTGAAGTATCACGATCGATAGAAAGATAATAAGCGCCTAATGACCAACTCATATTATCGCCATCGTGGGTCAAACGAATCTCAGCACTAACATCTCTCTGTGAACGCGCCTGAAATTGCGTGCCATCACAGGTTGTAGGACCAAATGGACCAAACACTGAAGTAAAGACGTCCGGCAATAAAACCTGAGGACTTGGTAATTGGTAGCCTGCAGAAAGAAGCTCTGCTGTCGTTTCACGACAAGAAGGCTGCAGCTCAAATCGATAGAAAGAAGCCGCGGTACTATCTGCGATCCATTGCTGATCTAGATCTGAGTAAAGAGCCCATGAAGTCAAAGAATAGTTATCAAAGTCCCAAGTTCCTTTAACTGAAAGTTCTTTAGTTTCTTGAATATTTTCTGGTTTTATATTGCCTATAAAATCGTATTTGTGGTCATTTACATCTTCATCAAATAATGGGTTCCCGAGGGCCGCAGCAAAACTTGGGAGATTGAACACCGGGTTGAAGCTTAAAGCAGAACCAGAAAACTTTGCATAGCGAGCTTTAATGTCAAACTCTTTCTGGTCACTCGGTGCGATTATAAGACGAGCACCTACAGTGTTATTGTCCACCGCATCAACAGTTGCGCCCTGAGCATTGGCTACCGGGCTAGTATTTCTATAATGTCCATCAGACTCAAAGTGATCACCATACAAAACAATACCCGCGTTATCTGAAATTGGTCCTTCAATAATTGTCGTGAATCCCTGGACACTATTCTCACCCAACTTAGCACTCACATCGACAATCATTTCCTCACCTGGCTTTTTTGTGGAGAGGACAAAAGCGCCAGCAGCTGCGTTGCGTCCGTAGTAGGCGCCCTGAGGTCCCTTCAGAACCTCGACCTGAACTAGCTTGCCATGCATTTGAGCTATTTGAGCCGTATTAGTTTTCAGGATTCCATCAACCACAAGAGCCACATTACTTTCAGCATCTCGTGCACCGTTTATTCCACGGATATTTATCTGTGTATCACCAACCTCCGCAGTTTTTGTCACCATTGAAACACCTGGCGTAAGATTTACTACACCTTCTACTGATGCTACACCGCTTCTTCTCAAAGCATCTTCAGTAAGAACAGATACGCTGGCGGGGACGTCCTCAAGACGCTCTTCTACCCTTCGAGCAATCACTGTAATTTCTTCAAGAGTTCGTGCTTTCTTTTCAGTTTCAGAAACAGCAACTACTGGAAAAGCAACCATCGCTGCCAAAAGAAAGTTCACTAGTTGAGTATTAATCTTTAGGTCTAAAAGCTTGTTGCTGTTCATTATAGGACTCCATGGATGTTTGAATTAGAGCTATTAAAATCTGCAGAAATAACTTTTAGTATTGTAAGGTAGCGCTTAAAAGAAAGTCAATGTATTCTACATACGTGATAATATAATTCATATACTAGAACTATATGGTTTTATGCAACTTTGTAGTTAGTCATAAATGCACTTTACTGATCAACTTGATATATTGTTTATCGTTTGATAACTTGAAATCAGATAGTTAATTTTAAGACTAAAATAAGATACTAGAAGTCAAAAAAATTGAAGAATAGCTAACCAAATTACATCAAAGGATTTAACGATGTTAAGTGCATTACTGAAGCACCAACGCTTGGTGTTAATTGCAGCTCTCGCAATTAGCGTGTGTCATGTCTCGGCTGGCGAAAGTAGAGACTGGAATAAGATGACCTTCATCGACGTGAACGCTATGGATTGGGAAGAAATGTGGACCGGACTCAAAGAAACAAGCAGAGGGAAAAAGCTGTACTCAAACGATCAGGGTGGTTTCATGCTCTATCTGGAGCACGATCACGGTTGGGATTCTTTAAATACATCACGTCATTTCCATGACTTTCACGAGTGGGGCTA
>DNBN01000013.1:2405-4855 GCA_003491845.1 Porticoccaceae bacterium
TGGCATTTTCTGAGGGAGGCAAAAGCTACAGCCTAGATCCGACGAATAAGTGGTATAGCCCGAGCTGGAAAGAAGTGCCACAATTTACCCACCCCCACTTTCAAGATACCGCGACACCCCAAGGGATGGAATGGGAGGATGATGTAAATCTTCCCGGTGCGAGCGTAAAATGGCTGAGCGATCATGGCGAAGATGGATTTAGGGCAAAACTTTATTATGTGCCCCCGGGCTGGCAATACACAGGAAAAGCAAAGACAACTTATTTTGGGAAAGCCCAACAATTCTATTATGTGCTGTTTGGGGATTTAACGGTGCTTAGTCAAGAATCTCCAAATGGCCCTGTCAAAAACACAACTGTCCAGAAAGACTTCTTTATAAATCGACCGCCAAAAAGTATTTGGACTTGGGGTGAAGGAAAGCTCTCAAGTAAGGGGGCTATGTGGTTAGAGGTTACTTATGCCCAAGGTGCTCGCGTGGGCAATGGGCCTATAGAGAAACCAATAATTCTTCCTTCAAAATAGGAGTTACTAAACGATGATTGAAAAACTGAAAGCCTGGTGGAAGTTTGATGCACAGGCAGAGCAAGAAAGTGCTGACAATCCTTTAACACCTTTAACTAACGAGCAGCGGAGGGACGCACTTCCTTTGTTAACCATGGCATTTGGATGGGGGTTCTTGATTACCGGTTTAATGGTGGGAGGAGCTCTTGGGGCTGGTGTTAATTTTTGGCCTGATTTGATCTATGTATCATTTCTTGGTAACACAGCAAACTTTGTCATTGGCGCACTCGTCGGATACATAGGATATAAAACTGCCTGCAATAGCGGTCTCTTATATAAATTTGTATATGGACAGATCGGAGCCTATTTCCCAGTACTATTCCTCGCATTAGTGCTGATCTGCTGGCAAGGAATCGTTGTTGGCGCTTTTGGATTTGCCTGGGCTCAAGATTTCGACAGCACTACATTTTATGCGGTCGCTGTATTTGCAGGAATACTCTTTACTTGGACTACCTACTATGGCGTTCGGGGGCTTGAGCTCGTCAGCACTCCATCCGTTGTTATCTTAGTGTTAGTCGGCGTTTATGCAGCCTACACTCAAATTTCACAAGCAGGTGGACTCCAAGAATTCCTTGCTTTGTCCGAAACCACTGCAGCCAGCAACCCGATCAGCAAAATGGATGCCATAAATATAGTGATTGGATCTTGGATTGTCGGCGCTATCGTTATGCCTGAATATACTCGCTTTGCTAAAAAAGCCTGGGTAGCCATAGCAATTCCTTTTATCGTGATGATTATTGCCCAATGGTTCCTTCAAATTATTGGCTCTGCTGGTGGCATCGTTTCTGGTCAATTTGACTTCACGACTTATATGCGTCTGCAGGGTGTATTTATCGCAGGTCTGGGTCTAATCGGAATGAGTATGGCACTTTGGACGACCGGCGATGCGAACCTGTATCTTCCCGTTATTCAAACCTCCAGCGTTCTGCGCAGACCTCAAAAAGTCATGACGGTGATTTGTGGGGTTCTCGGTACGGTGGTTGGTTTAGTGATTTATCAGCACTTTATACAATTTATTGATTATCTCGCCGTACTACTCCCGCCGCTTATCGGTCCAGTGATTGCGCACTTCTATATCGTAAAAAAACGTAACTTCAATGTCGATAAACTGGATGATCAGCCTAAATGGAATATCGCTGCTTTACTTGCGTATTTGGTTGGAGCTAGCAGTGAGTTGTGGCTGGTTCAGAACCTACTAGTATCTTCGCTTGCTGGTTTATTGGTGTCGATTATCGCTTATCTAGTGATTTATTACGCTATTTCTGCGATGGGTATGAACGGTGAGGAAGCTGATCTTGCTGAGTAACTAAGACATGTCTAACCATCAAGAGATATGAAAAATCCCTAGCCAAATATTTCGATTTGCCTAGGGATTTTTTATTCAGACAAATCAACTCGAATCGCTGACTCTTCTCTATATGGTTTTAGACCACGCCAGAGAATAAATGCAGCTAAAATACTCGAACAAACGGCCATGACTGAAACCGAATTAACCAACATTAATTCATCCTTGAACCCATAATTGGTAATTACTGCTGTAATTGAAGGTGATAAACCAATACCAATGACATTTAACAAGAAAAAATAGCAACCAGACACAATGCCTCTTAGACGATTGGGAGTAATCTGCTGCAATGCGGCAGCTGATGAACCGAAACCTAAACAAGCAAACAAAACCAAAGGACAGAAAACAGCAAGTAGCGAGAACAGTGAATTCATTGAAGGCAGTAATAAGGCAAAAGGAATGCAACCAAGCGCGGCGATAATGCCAACTCTCATGCCATTATCCAAGTAGCCTATTTTTAATAACCGATCAGAGATAGAACCGCCAGCGATAAGACCAATCGTGCCAAATGACAAAACTATTAAGCCAATAGTTGCACCTGCTTC
>DNBN01000276.1:0-1047 GCA_003491845.1 Porticoccaceae bacterium
GAGTAACTTCAGGAATTGCTTGTTCTGAAATTTTTAAATCAATCTCATTTGTCGGACTAACGGTAATATCTATGACATCTAAACCCAATCCTAAGTTGAGCGAGTTAATGCCGCTCTGTGAAAAAATCACCTGCCCCATATCTTTATCTAAACGATAATGTTCCTGCAAATTCGTCCCCGGAGTGAAATCAATGATTAAGCTATCATCCTCTTCATCGAAGGCTATATAACTACCCGCAATACTTACCTCAGCAACTAGGCTAGGATCATCTTCAGTAAAACTGCCCGCGGAGACAGTTAGAACGGGAGCGTCATTTACTAAAGTAATCATTGGCGTAACTGATGCAGTACTAAATTGCTTTAAACCACTATTTTCAGTTACGGTTAACGCTAATAACTCCATAGGGTCACCAGCATTGATTGCATCAACCGCTTTTTGTGTAATCAAAACTTGGTTATTCTCAGTATCAAGCGAATAAAATGTATTCTCATTGGTGAAGCTCACTGTAACCTCATCACCTTCATCGTCGACAACCGTGTAGTAAGCTGCCTGCGCACCTACTAACACACCAGAGTCCTCAATAAAGCTATTTTCGATGATTACTATTGCTGGCGGATCATCAACGAGGGAGACAATGTAAGAAAAAACGTATTTAGTTGGTTCACTTTGATCTTCATCTCCATCTTCAACACTAACGCTGAAGGATGCTTTATCGCTATCAGTACCGTCATGAACAAATGTAACTAAATTGCTTCTCAACTCTAGGGCACTGAAAATCAAAGAGTCAATACCGTTAACCTGAATCTGCCCTTTTTCCAAGCTGCTGATAGAATAATTAATTCCCTCATCTTGGTCGTCAATATCTAAGTACCCCAAGTGACTGAAATTCAATAAATGTGTTTGCCCCTCAACAATACTAGCACTTAGAGAACCAATAATGTGCGGCGCATCATTGGTAGTCGCAATGGCAATTACAATATCAGCAGGACTTGCACTATCTAGTTCACCATCATTGGCTATAAAGCTAAAACTATCAGCATTTACTA
>DNBN01000276.1:1252-10083 GCA_003491845.1 Porticoccaceae bacterium
GCTAAAACTATCAGCATTTACTGACTCTGATGTATTCCTATAGCTTAGATCACCCAGCAGAGTATGCTCTGCTTGAGAAATCACAAAACCGCCGTCATACAGCTCACCGTGGCTTGGAAGACTAGCTATTTTGAAAATACTAACTTCATCGCCATCAGGATCAGTCGCTGAAAGAGTAACAAGAGCAGTCTCTTTTTCCTGTACCGTTATCGACTGTTCTGTGGCCAATGGTGCATCATTAACGCCAACAATAACTATACTTACCAGTGCATCTTCACCTGTCAAAAGACCATCGTTGGCATTAAAACTGAAGCTATCTTCAGTTGCACTGTCAGATGTACTTGTGAAGGTGAGCAGGCCATTCAACTCATATGGAAGATTCTCGATAACATCTCCGTCATCGCGCAAATCACCATATAATGGCAAGCTTGTAATGTTAAATAGCGTAGGTGGAGCACCATTTGAATCGGTCCCTAAAAGGTCTATGGATGCTGTTATTTGCTCAGTAACAGTAGCCGTCTGTGCAAGAGCCACAGGCGCTTGATTATCGCTGGCAATAGTAATAAATACCTGCGCCTCATTACTGCTCTCTAATTCTCCATCGCTAACCTTAAACATAAAATCATCTGAGAAGGATTCCTCCGACCCAAAATCGTAGAATAGCGGCCCCAAAACAGTGTGTGGCACAGTGTCAACAACCATGTTGCTATCCATCAACTGACCATAATCTGGCAAGGAGGTAATAATTTTAGTGGAAGGTGGAGGACCGTCAGGATCTGTGCCGGAGAGATTCACCAACAAAGGGTCGTCACCCAGAGTGGTTAAAGCGAGGTTATTTGCAATAGGCGCGTCATTCACCTCTGTTATGCTAATGTTAAGAGCGGCAGTCGATACACTTTCTAACTCACCATCGCTCACCGAAAAGAAAAATTGATCAGATACCGCAGAATCTGATGTGCTCAGGTACTGTATTTTTCCTTCAGTCACAAGGGGCGTAGCAGTTACCACAGTATCCAGATAAATAAGATCACCATTAGTCGGCAGACTCATGATCTTGAATGAGGTAAGCACATCGCCATCAGCATCAATACCCGTTAGCGTAATTTCCGATACTTCTTGTTCAACGACACTAACCGTCGAGGAAATTGGCTCAGGCGCGTCATTCTCGCCAATAATCTCAATGCTAACAGTTGCCGAGTTAATGCTATCTAGAAGACCATCATTAACGATAAAAGAAAATCCATCCTGATCATCTAAATCGCTGGTACTGGTATAGGTTAGTTGGTTACTTAGGATATGCGGCACAGAAATAATCTGACTATCGCCGTCCTCTAACACGCCTACTGCTGGAAGACTAACGAGTTTAAAAATCGATGGTACTTCACCATCCGGATCAGTTCCTGTTAAAAATATGTTAGTCCTTGTTTGTTCAATAACACTGATTGTCTGTGATATCGCCAACGGAGCATCATTTACATCTGATACCGAAATACTCACAACCGCAAAACTTTCACTGTCTAATTCACCATCATTAACAGTAAAAAAGAAGCTATCACTGACAATATCGTTTACCTCACTTACGTACGACAGATTGTTAACTAGGCGATGAGGCACCGCTGAAATCACAGCACCACCGTCGCTCAGGCTTCCGTTAGAGGGAAGGCTTATAACATCAAAAATAGTCGGCACAGTCCCATCGGGGTCTGTACCTGCTAATGCTAGAGTTGTAGAAACCTGTTCTATAACGGCATAGGATAGCGCCGAAGCGATTGGGGCATCATTAACAGGTTCGATAGCAATCGCGACTAATGCATCACTTAAACCATCTAACAATCCGTCATTTACATTAAATGTAAAGTAATCGTTTAAGGCTTGGTCAGAATTGCTTTGATATACCAGGCTATTTTCAATCACATGAGGCACGGCACTAATGACTAGGTTACCATCAACTAGCTGCCCAATTCCCGGCAAACTTGTAACCTTAAAAATGGTAGGAGAAGCGCCATCTGAATCGGTTCCAGAAAGCTGAATTATTGCTGGCACTTGTTCGGTAACATTTATAGAGAGCGCTACAGCCACTGGCGCTTCATTTTGTACAGGGATCGAAATGCTTATTAATGCCGGCTCTAAACTATCCAACTCACCATCGTTTACCATAAAGCTAAAGCTGTCATTGGTAGCACTATTTGCACCGCTAACATAGACCAAGTCACCGTTCACTTGATGGGGTAATAGTGTGACAACGTTACCGCTATCAAATAACTGGCCATCAGTTGGCAAACTGGTCAATCGGTAAATAAGACTCACGATTCCATCGGGATCTGTTCCAATTAACGCCACTGGGGCAGATTCTTGAGAGGAAACAGTATAAGACGCAGGCACTGCTACAGGCGCATCATTCACACTAGTAATACTTATATTAACTAAACCTATATTGTCACTATTCAGCTCACCATCATTTGCTTGAAAAGTTAAACTGTCAGCTGTTGCTGAATCTGAAAAGCTTTTATAGAACAAAGAACCACTGACAGTAAAAGGAACACTGTTGATTATATTACCGTTGTAAGTGAGCTCTCCATAACTAGGTAGAGTAACAATGTTAAATAATTCAGGTGGCAATCCATCTGCATCAGTGCCTGAAAAATTGAATTCAACAGATTCCTGCTCTATGGCCAACACAGTAGACGTTTCGGCCACAGGTGCATCATTAACATCGATGACATCAATCGTTACTTGGGCAGATTCACTGCTATCTAAAGCACCATCATTGGCTAGAAAAGAAAAAGTATCCGGAGCGGCAATGTCCGAAGTGCTTTGATATCTCAGCGCTCCAACTACAGTATAGGGCGTGGATGTTATCGTCACACCACCATCAGTGAGAGCGCCCTCATTGGGTAAACTAACAATTTTAAAAATGGTAGGCGCTGCTCCATCAGGATCGGTTCCAGATAGCGATATAAAAGTCTGGATTTGTTCAGTCACCGTAATCGCTTGGGAAATAGCAATTGGCGCGTCATTAACCCCACTAATTGAAAGATTCACTAGTCCGATGTTGGAGCTGATTAATGTGCCGTCACTAACATTGAAAGTGAAAGTATCTGCCAAAGCAGAATCTGACATACTCTGATAACTAAGTTGCCCCTCTAATCTGTATGGAGTGACTGAAATGGTCATGCCACCATCGAATAAATCACCATTGATTGGCAGAGTTAAAATATTAAATATATCAGGTGTTGTGTCATCTGGATCAGTGCCAAAGAGCTGGACATTAGACAATATCTGCTCTGGAACTACGATACTTTGTGAGATTGAACTGGGTGCATCATTAACAGGGATTATTGTAATATTTACTTGCCCAGGAATTTCACTATTTAGCTGGCCATCAAAAGAAAAGAATGTGAAAAAGTCATCTGCAGCAGAATCAGATGAACTCGTGTAAGTCAGCTCACCATCAACAAGAAAAGGGGATGATGTTATTATTACGTCGTTATTCTTAAGCACGCCATTTTCAGGAAGAGAAGCTATTTTAAATACTAGAGATTGTCCCTCATCGGGGTCAGATCCATTAAAATTAACAGTAGCAGAAATCTGTTCAGTGACGGTTATAACTTGTGATTCAGCAGTTGGAGCATCATTTACCTCATCTATTATGATAGAAACTGTTGCGGCCTCAACACTATCTAACTCCCCATCATTTACTTTAAACGTAAAGCTATCAAGCGTATCGAAATCAGAGGAGCTCTCATAAGTTAATCTGCCAGTAATCATATGAGGGACGGAAACAATCGCAGAACCATCATCGGAGAGAACCCCTTTGGTAGGTAAGCTAATAATTTTAAATTGTTCCGGCGTCGTTCCATCCGGATCAGAACCGGTAAGACTAATAATAGAGCTTACCTGCTCTCGAACAGTGACAGTCATTGGGTTTGCCACAGGAGCATCGTTAATGGTTATTATATCAATCGAAACAAACCCTGCTTCAACACTATCTAGCTCGCCGTCATTGACTTTGAAACTGAAACTATCCTCAGAGGCACTATCTGATTCGTTGTTGTAATTAAGAGTACCCACTAATAAATGGGGTGTAGAGCTAATAACACCTGAATCGTCAGATAAGGCGCCGAAATTGGGCAAAGAAAAGATTTTAAAAATAGTTGGTAATGGGCCATCAACATCACTACCAGACAACTCTATTACAGTCTCTAACTGTTCGGTTGCCGAAACAGAAATGGTATTTGCAGTTGGAGCATCATTTACACTAATAATGTCTACAGTTACCGTTGCTATACTACTTTCTAGCTCACCGTCACTGGCGACAAAACCGAAACTATCAACAATCGCAACATCAGAGGTGCTAACGTAAACTAAATTCCCGAGTATTTGATGTGGAACTGACGTAATTGGTAAATCAGAATCGGTAAGTATTCCCTGTGTGGGCAAAGCTATAATTTTGAAAATAGAGAGAACAGTTGCATCGGGATCAATGCCATCCAGAGTGACTCCAACCTCGACCTGTTCTGTAGCGGTCAAAACCTGCCAAGCGGCGGTGGGGGCATCGTTAACGCCGGTAATTGAAATATTAACCGAAGCAGAAGAAAGCCCCTCTAGCTCACCATCGCTAACGTTAAATGTAAAACTATCTTCAATCGCCGAATCAGAGGTGCTTTGATAAACCAAACTACCACTAAGCATATACGGCGATGTTTCGATCGGAACACCATCATCTGTCAATAACCCATAAGTCGGCAAGCCAGTAATGATAAATAAAATAGGTGTCTCGGCATCATCTTCATCCGTTCCTTCAAGCAGAATCGATATTGGAGTTTGCTCGATGGCAGTCACTACTTGAGACCGAGGTAAAGGGGCTTCATTTACCGGTAGTATGGTGATTTCAATGGCTCTCTCAGCCCAGTTATTGTCTTCATCGCCAACTATTATCGTAACCTCATAGACATTATCTCCATTAGCATCTAATGGTGCTTCAAAATCTTGAGGGTTCAAAATTAAAACATTATCAACATCAGAGATGGTAAAAGCCTCAGCATCACTACCCCCTAAACGATACGTCAATGCTCCAATAGGTGATCCAGACACCAAAATCGGTGTCGAATAAAGTGTATTTTCATTAACTACCGCATTAATGAGAGACAAGGAAAGCGAATTTATATTGTAAGTATCTTTAAAACTAATCCGGTTATGCCACTGCAACTTTGATTCTGATATCACGCTGGCTGAAACACCCACAGACAACTTCCGCGTATTTTCGATGTTAGAAGATCCAATGTCATAAACGGCACCAGCCACGGGTAACACCGAAATAACTTGCCTAGAATCAGGCATCCCAGACAACTCAATACCTAGTAAATAGCTATTCTCATGTCGGCTCACAGAAGATGGAGTTTCATTAATAACGGCGTCACCACTGCTGATTGACAACACAAAATCATTTACACTCAGCTCATCCCCATTAAATTGAGTAACATTCTCGGAAAAAGTAGCCGTCAAATAAGCGGGTATATCAGAATCATTAGAAGAAAGGGTTGTACGAATAATGTTCGGTGCGCAGTCCAATCCAGCATCTTCAACGCCTGGATCAGATGCCTGACAAAAAGATGCGTTGCCCCCATAAAACCCAGTTTTATACAGCGACAATCCTCGACTAAGTAAAGCAGGCTCCCAGTTACCGAGCAAGTTGTCATAATTTACCACCGAAATGCGAGAATCTCGAAACATGAAAATTGTATTGAGAACAGCACCTAAATCCCAATCACTTAGATCCTGATTAAAAGCCATGGCCCTATCAAACATACTAAACATACTAGTATTATTAGACATATCCCATGATGTGTAATCACCATTTAATCCGGGCGTAAAATCACCATCATTATTTGCATCAACGTTAATCGAGCCAATATCTTGATTAAACCGATCAGTACTGAAAAACATCAGCGACGTAGTCGTTACATTTCTTGTGTCCCATGAACCAATATTTTGATTAAAGACTTTGGCTCCGTGAAACATATATTCCATATTAGTTATGTTCGATGTGTCCCAGCCTCCAAGAGGCTGATTGAACGAAACGGCTCTATAGAACATGTAGGCAGTTGTAGTGACCTGAGAAATATCCCAACTATTTATATTGCCGTTATAAAGGCTGGCTCCTTGAAATGTTCGCGCTAAATTAGTCACAGTACTCGGCAAATAGGCGGGCACTGACTGTAGATTAATATGATTTCGAAACGCGCCCTCCATGCTTTTTATCGTAGGACTATCATCATAAGTGTTCCATTGAGTAACACTATCTATAGCTCGCACATTTTGTGGGCTCACAGGTTCGATGTCTTGCCAGCCAAACCCTTCAAAATAACCGCTAATAAAAATAGTATAGGATGCAGATCCACCCCCGTAAGTATGGCTTACAATTTCAGTTTGATTAACTGTGGAGGTGGTCCCATCCCCCCAATTTATGATGACATCTTGCACCTCGGAAAAAAAACGAAGATCAACCGTCATAGAATCATCGGTGGGGGACGGAGAAACATTTATTACCAATTCTTGGTCTGCTAAAACTTTTGATGACACCAACATAACTATTATCAGAGCACAAATACTGAAAAAATTTGACCATCGACGCATCAGAGCAGCCTTATAAAAGAAAACAAAGGAAAAGAGACTAAAAGAAAGATCATTGAAGGTACATTTAACTTGATATTGAAGCAAAATATCGACACCATAAAAGTCAAAACTAACCCCCCTGTCAAACCAAGTGTTTATTATTGAATGAAAAAAATTAAATTTTTGACCTGTTCCAATAGTGAAACATTTAAACTAGCATCTTACTGTGAGCAAGGTAACAAATTATGTAGAAATGTATAAATTTATCAACTTCTTTAATCAGAAAAGAAACACTAAGCAACCAATAGTCCAAGGTTATACAAACTTTTTTTACTAACGTTATATTAACCTGATATGAATGGTAAATAACATAGATAAGACCATAAAAATGATGACAACAAAGATCTCACAAAGCCTTATTTTAATTGGCATGCCCTGCTCAGGAAAAAGTACTATTGGGAAACTACTAGCTGAAAAAGTACAACTTGAGTTTGTAGATACTGATGAAAGAATCGAATCGTATGTTAACAAAAAGCTACAAGCCTTTTTGGACAGTGAAGGATACATGGCATTGAGAGCAGCTGAAGAAAAAGTGCTAGTTAACGAGACCTTCAACAATAAGGTAGTTGCCACTGGAGGTAGCGCAGTTTACTCCCACTGCGGGATGATGAATCTAAAATCGAACGCGCTGGTAGTATTTTTAGACTTACCAGAACATCAACTGACAGAGCGCATGACCAACTTTAACCAGCGCGGCATCGCTAGAAAACCCAACCAAAGTTTTTCTAGTCTATTTAAAGAGCGCAGAGAGCTCTACTTACGTTATATGGACATTCATATCGACTGCAGTGGGCTGAGCGTCGATCAGTTGTTAACGACACTCGTTGGAATCTGCAAAAAAGAACTCACCTAATTTTGCAAGGCCTCTTGTGTGGACGTCTCTACCCCTATTCTAAAACCGTACGTAACGAGTTACTCAAATAGCCTATGTTGTTGGAATTTACGCCTGCCAAATTAACCCGAGTTGAAGAAACGATATAAATACCAAATTCACTACGCAAACGCTCTAGCTGAGAAGTGCTAATACCCAGAAATGAAAACATACCCTTCTGCCGTTTGATATGGCTAAAATCCATACCTGTAGCATTATTCTCGAGACTATCGCAAAGTAGACTGCGCATGGAGGAAATACGCAATCGCACTTCTTCAAGTTCAGCCTGCCACTGTTGATGTAAATGCTGATCACCCAGCACCATGGACACGAGCAAGGCGCCATGAGCAGGCGGCATAGAGTATATCGATCTAGCTGTAGACATTGCCTGGCTAATAACAACTTCCGCACGCTCTGATGTGGCTGCAACAAACGTTATAGACCCTGTTCGCTCACGATATAAACCGAAATTTTTCGAACAAGACGAAGCAACAACCAACTCAGGTAGCCGATTTGCCATCATTCGCATACCATAGGCATCTTCATCAAGACCATCACCAAGACCTTGGTACGCTGTATCGATAAAGGGAATGAATCCTCTCTCTAGAGCCAGATCAGCGATATCATCCCATTGCTTGTTTGTCAGGTCTGCTCCAGTTGGATTGTGACAGCAACCATGCAAGAGCACCATGTCTCCTGCGGGGACCTTACGAAGCGTATCCATCATAGCTTGAATATTAATTTCACGCGTTGCCATATCGTAATAGGGATACTGTTTGATATCAAAACCAGCACTTCCAAGTAATGGAATATGATTTGGCCAGGTTGGCACGCCCACCCATAAGGCGGATTCAGGTCGAGCCTTTCGAACAACTTCGGCACCGACACGAAGTGCACCTGAACCACCGGGAGCTTGAATACTCTTGACCCTACCCGAAGCCAGAATAGGATGATCCTCACCAAACAATAAGCTCAACATACGCTGATTATAATCCGCATCTCCAGCCATACCTTGATAAGATTTTGTGGTTTCCAAAGTCATTAATCGCGACTCAGCCTCTTTTACAGAGGCCATAACGGGGGTACGACCCTGATCATCCTGATAAACACCCACACCCAAATCAATTTTCTCTGATCGGTTGTCAGCTTTAAATGCTGTCATCAACCCTAAGATTGGGTCAATGGCAACTGGTTTTAAATTCTCAAACATATTAACTATCCTAATGGCGTGTGTTTCAGCCCGAAGAGTCTACTACGATTAGATCGTTTTGTTTACCTAATATCT
>DNBN01000276.1:10355-22038 GCA_003491845.1 Porticoccaceae bacterium
TTTTGTTTACCTAATATCTAAAAATTCTTCCACTCGACTATTAAAATCGTCAGGATTTTCAGCGTGCAGCCAATGACCAACGCCAGACATAATTTGAAGGTCATGATTAGGAAAAAGATTCTGCATAATTGGGCGATGCTTGGTTTGAATGTAAGCTGATATTTCACCTTTTAAAAATAAACTAGGTCCATGATATGAAGCACCCTCTGGAGCAGCAACCAGTGTGCTCGCGTAATACTCAAGAATCGACTCCATATTTAACCTTAAGCGATAAATTCCATTTTCAGCGCGGACAATGTTTTTCAGCAAAAACGCCCTTGTTTGTGCATCTATCACATACTGAGCAGCAATTTTATCCGCTTGACTGCGACTACTCAAAACAGCCTTAGACACTGCCTCTAAAGCATCTAACGCACTATCCTGCCTTGCTTTATAGGCTACAGGAGAAATGTCTGCAACAACAACCTTTGACACTCGATTGGCATAATTTAATGCCACCTGCATAGCGACCTTTCCACCCAAAGAATGGCCGACTAAAATGGCACTCTGCAGATTCAACGCATCCATTAATTCAATAATATCCTTGGCCATACAGGGGATATCCATAAAAGGATCATGAGGCGAGTCACCATGATTTCTCAAATCAACACTCACAATTCGAAAACGGTTTGCCAAATGTCTAGCCAAACTGCCCAAATTAGACAGAGAGCCGAACATACCATGAATAAGAATAACCGTCGAACCAGTCCCCTGCTCACTATAATTCAAACGCATACGATTCACCTTTTAAACTGATTTTGATCTATTGCGATATTTAGCTTTATTTTTTAATCCTTTTGCGTAGAGTCTTGGTCGCATGAAGCGCCGAAGTGCCGGAAAAAGGTAGCTAAGGGTAACTAATTTGCCACTAGCTGGGGGCAAAGGTATTTCAACTTTTTCGCCACGCGCAATAGCCAAAACAGCCTCAGCAACATCATTGGCCGAACTCATTGGCTGAGAAAATACAATATCCTCGACATTATCAATTTCATCCATAATGAAGCCCGTGTCAACCGGCCCCGGAGAAACAATCCCGACATTAATATTTGACTCTTGCAATTCATCTGAAAATGCATAGGCAAAAGCCCGCAATCCGGCTTTGGTGGCCGAATAAGTGGCAGCACCCTGCAGCGGCGCCATACCAGCCAGCGAACCTATCATTACGATAGCACCACCACGGGAAAGACGAATAAAGGGCAGTACCGCCGATGAAAGAATTAACGGCGCACGTAAATTAATATCTACCATCGCCCCTATATCTCCAGAATTCACAGACGTCACATCACCGCGATTATGCAATCCAGCATTGTTAATCAAAATATCAATTTGGCCAAACTCGGCATTAGCTTTTTCTATCAGCTCCATACATTGATCTGTATTTCTTACATCCATCACGACAGTCAACACCTTGACCTCAGTAGACAGCTCTGCGGCCATTAAGTCCAACCCCGCTTGACCACGCGCCGCCAAAACCAAATTAGACCCAGCCGCCGCAAACGCACGAGCACAGGCAGCGCCCACACCGGCAGAAGCACCAGTGACAATAACCGTTTTTCCTTCAAAATATGAGTTCATAATAATCCTTTAATGTAATTGAAACCGGAAAATAATAAGTTTATTTAGTTTAAAAATATGTCCCTATCGTTTTTTTAACGGAAGTTCGCCATCACAAAATTATGTCTTCAAGAGCTAACTTCAAATCAGGAAACATAAATACAAAGCCACTCTGAGTCGCTTTTTCTGGTAACACCTGCTGCCCCTGAAGCAATAGCTCCTCTCCCATCTCACCGAACAATAATTTTGTCAACCACTTCGGCATTGGCAGCACTGCCGGACGGCGCAGCACCCTGGCTAGTATCTTTACAAATTGATAATTTCTCAGAGGATTAGGTGCCGTCGCATTTATAGGACCAGACAATTTCTGAGTTTCAATACAATGCATTAAAAGTGCCACCATATCTTGCACATGAATCCAAGACATATACTGCTGCCCACTACCAATAACACCGCCCAAGCCAAGCTTAAATGGAGGCAGCATTTCAGCAAGTGCCCCATGATCTCCCAAAACGATGCCCGTACGAATCAAACAGACTCTAGTGCCAAGCTTTTCAAACCGGCGCGCACTAGCCTCCCAATGTGCGCATAATTGATGGGAAAATCCATCCAAATAATCGGACGACTCGGTCATGGGCTCTGAGCCAGGCCCGTAGTAACCAATAGCTGAACCACTTATAAGGGTCTCAGGTGCCGAGTCTCTTAGCGCAAAAAAGTTGAAAAGCCTTTCAGTAAAATCACCTCGACTGGTATAAAAGAGTTGCTTACGTTTTTCTGACCATCGCTTTTTAGCAAGAGGCTCCCCCGCCAAATTAACGATCACATCAATATTCGTACTGGCGGGCAGCTCATCCAGGTCTGATAAAACCTGAACAGCATTTGGTAAAATCTGTTTAGCGGCAGGCACATCGCGACTAATAACAATAACCCCAAAACCTGAACAAACTGCTTGTGCACAAAAGTGACGGCCAATAAAGCCACTGCCACCGGTAACTAGAATGGTTCTCACATAATACTCCAGGATTTAATACAGCATTTGAATTAAATGCTTCATAATACCGCATATTACCATCAATAATTACTTTACCCGAGCGATTCAGAATTGTTAAAATCATGACCCTTGTTTATGTTTACCCGTCAAATTTATAAACCATCCAGGCACCTTATATGAGTCTTGCAAATAAAGTATTAGCTGAAAACAATGACCTTCCTATTCGCACCAATCTGCCCGTTCACAGTGGAAAAGTTCGTTCGGTTTATTGGCTCACGGAGGAAGACAGTCGGCGTCTAATTGCGGACCGCAATTATAATGTCGCCCCAGGAGCCCCTTTGGCAATTATGGTGATAAGCGACCGTATTTCAGCATTTGAATGCATCTGGCGCGGCGAGGGTGGTATGCGTGGTGTACCAGGTAAAGGAGCCGCTTTAAATGCTATATCCAATCATTGGTTTAACTTATTTCGTGAGCAAGGGCTTGCTGATAGTCACATCCTAGATGTTCCGCACCCTCTGGTTTGGATTGTGCAAAAGGCCAAACCAGTTATGATCGAAGCGATTTGTCGGCAGTATATTACCGGCTCTATGTGGCGGGCATATGAAAAAGGAGAGCGCGACTTTTGCGGCATTCAATTGGAGGACCATTTAGAGCGTGATCAAAAACTATCTAAGCTGCTCATAACTCCGTCAACTAAGGGAATTCTGGAGGGTATTCCCGGTGTTCCTGAGGTAGACGATGTGAATATTTCACGAGACGATATTGAAAATAATGCCGAAGCTTTTAAATTTAAGCGCCAAAGCGACATCGCGGTCTACGAAGAGTTACTCGAGGAAGGATTCAATGTTATCAGCGATGAGTTGGCTAAGTTAGACCAAATTTTTGTCGATACTAAGTTTGAGTTTGGCTATGTAACTGACCGCGAAGGTAACGAAAAACTGATTTATATGGATGAAGTGGGGACACCAGACTCATCCAGAATTTGGGATGGCGCCAATTACAGAGATGGAAACATTGTAGAGAATTCCAAAGAAGGTTTTCGCCAACTGTTGTTAGCACATTTCCCTGATGCCGACATTTTATTAAATAAAAATAGAATGGAGGAACGGTATGCCCTCGCCAGAGACAATGAGCTACCTGAAAAAGTCATGATGCAGGTTTCAGACACCTATGTTAGCCTTGCTGAAAAGATAACGGGCCAGCCGTTGATATTATCAGACAATCCGAAGTCCGAAATTTTAACCATACTCAAAGAAAATTACGGCCTTATCGACTAGGGTATTAACTAAGTACTAAACACAACGCTAGAAACGAGGGCCTACGGCTAGTTTTATGACTGAAGAAAAAAGCATTAATATTGATTCGCGAAAATTATTTAATCTTGGGGTTAACTTACTTGTGGCAGGGTTTGTTCGACAAAAACCTGAGGATACAAAAAAGTTATTTAAAGAATTAAAACAGGGAAATATCGTGCAGTCTGGACAGCTAACCTCTGAACAAAACAATATGGTTATTCCGGTAAAACTGCAGTTAGATCGAAGCGAATATAAAGGGCAATTCAACTTCCCTAATTTTGAAATTGCAGTAAAAACTATGTTGCAAAAATTTGAGACTGAAGTGCGCAAAGACAAAGATTTAAAGGATTTACATACCCTTACTAATGATAAGACTGGCGGACTGTTATTTAATTTACCCACGGGTATTAAAATCGGCAATGAAATAAATGTGCTGATGATGGCTGTGGAGCCAATGGAGGAGTGTCTGGTAGTAAAATTACTGTTTATGGATCCCGCTCAATTTGAGGCATGATCGTTGAATAAACCGTAACACTAGACTTAATACCTCATGGAGAGACCACATACCCTTTATGCACGTCCCGCGTCAGATGAGCGGTTTTCCATGGGGATAAAAAAGTCTCTACAAGAGCAAACTAGCGTAAAATATTAGCTACTGTGTAGTCATCACAATAATGTTAACCTACCGGCTAAACGACAATGAATATCCACTTACAAGCCTTTAGTGCACGTTTCGCATTGGTCATGCCAAAAATTGGACATGAACAACTGCCCTCTCTCCTAATTGCTATGCTGAAGTCGTCAGTACCCTTTGATAATGCTGTTATTCTTTATTACCAAGGAGGTAACAAACCTATCGTTTACTACAATGACATGCCGCCTCTTGAACGAGAGAGCCAAATCCATGGTTTTATAGACGGCGCCTTTTTACTAGACCCTTTTTACCGATCGGCCATTGACCGAAGCGTTAGCGGACTTCATCGCCTGAGTGACCTTGCTCCAAAGGGCTTCAAAATGACCGAGTATTACCGTAGCTATTTCAAGTTCACAGAAATTAAAGATGAAATTGGCTATATCTTTCATATAGGTCATGATCAATTTATTAATATATCGCTGGGCAGATTAGGTGCGACTCAACGATTTAGTCGAACACATCTTGGTTTTTTACGTGACATTTCACCTATCATAGAAAGTGTCTGCAATTTGCACTGGAGCAATCAAGGGGAGCCTACACAAAGCAATGTAAATCAGTTACCAGGTCAGCTGGACAGCGCCCTGAAATATTTTGGTACCGCCTACCTCACTGATCGAGAAACCCAAGTCGTCCAGCTATTTTTACACGGCCACTCTACTAAGTCGATTGCCGAGCGACTTGGTATATCACCAGAAACCGTCAAACTGCATCGTAAAAACAGTTATGCAAAGCTAGACGTTTCATCTCAAGCGGAGCTGTTTTACCTGTTCATTGATTCCCTCGCCAGCCTGTCTAATTATGCCGGTGGAGATCCTCTCGTTGGATATCTTTAAGCTACTGACGTAAGGTCAGCAAATTTTAATTTTCCTATGGCTAGCCTAACTCAAATATCGCCTTGTTGTGTTCTAATCTACCCTTAATTTTATTCCCAGCAACAAATTTTCCACTCAAAATAGCTTCGGCTAATGGATTTTCCACGTACTGCTGTAGCACTCGCTTTAAAGGTCTTGCGCCGTATACAGGATCAAAGCTAATATCCAAAATATAATCGATTAAAGAATCATCTAGTGTTAGAAGTAAATCTTGAATGGCAAGGCGCTTCTGTAACAGAGCTAACTGAACGCTGGCGACACCAAGTAATTCTTTTTTACCTAAGGGATGAAATACAACTGCCTCATCCACTCGATTGATAAATTCAGGTCTAAAGTTTAGTGCGACGACATCCATCACGGCGGACTTCATTACCTGATAGTTTTCATCTCCTGATAATAACTGAATAACATCTGAGCCAAGATTTGAAGTCATTACTATAACGGTGTTTTTAAAGTCTACCGTTCGACCTTGCCCATCAGTGAGACGGCCATCATCTAATACTTGCAATAACAGATTAAAAACATCTCCGTGCGCCTTCTCAACTTCATCTAGCAGTAATACTGCATAAGGGCGTCGACGTACTGCCTCGGTCAAATAACCGCCCTCCTCATAACCTACATAACCAGGTGGCGCACCAATAAGCCGTGCCACCGAATGCTTTTCCATGAACTCTGACATATCAATGCGAATCATGGCATCCTCACTATCAAATAGGAATTCCGCTAAAGATTTACACAGCTCGGTTTTCCCCACCCCTGTGGGGCCCAAGAATAGAAATGAACCACTGGGTTTATTTGGGTCAGCCAAACCAGCACGGGCGCGCCTGACTGCATGCGAAACGGCTGTAACGGCTTCGTTTTGCCCCATAACTCGCTGATGAAGCGACGCTTCCATTTGCATGAGTTTGTCCCGCTCTCCCTGCAACATTCTTGCAACAGGAATACCAGTCCACTTAGCAACTACCTCAGCAATTTGCTCTTCAGTTACCTTGTTACGCAACAATTGCATTTCCATCGTCTGATGATCACTAGCACTGGCAATTTGTTTCTCAAGTTCCGGAATAATACTGTATTGAATTTCTGCCATTTTCTCTAAATTAGACGCTCTACGAGCAAAATCTAAATCTACTTTAGCCTGCTCAAGTTCGCTTTTGATATGCGTCGTACCAAGCATCGACGCTTTCTCGGCCATCCAAATTTGCTCAAGATCAGCATACTCCTTAGATAAACTATCAATATCTAACTGCAGCTTAGCCTGTCGCTTCTTAGCTGCGGGATCAGTATCTTTTTTCATCGCTTGTCGCTCTATTTTGAGCTGAATTAAGCGTCGCTCTAAACGATCCATGTGTTCAGGCTTGGAATCGATTTCCATGCGTATGCGACTACCCGCCTCATCAATCAAATCAATAGCCTTATCTGGTAGTTGACGATCTGTGATATAACGCTTTGACAGGGTGGTGGCGGCGATGATTGCACTGTCACTAATTTCAACCCCATGATGAACCTCATAGCGCTCCTTCAGCCCTCTTAATATAGCAATAGTGTCATCAATTCCAGGCTCATCAACCAGCACTTTTTGAAAGCGCCGCTCTAGGGCCGCATCTTTTTCAATATACTGTCGATATTCATCTAAAGTGGTCGCACCAACGCAATGCAAATCACCTCGTGCCAATGCAGGCTTAAGCATATTGCCAGCATCCATAGAACCTTCAGCTTTGCCGGCTCCTACCATGGTATGTAATTCATCAATGAACAATATAATTTGACCTTCAGCTTTTGCCAGATCATTTAACACAGCTTTTAATCGCTCCTCAAAATCACCACGAAATTTTGCTCCAGCCAGCAATGCCCCTAAATCAAGAGTCAAAACCCGCTTATGCTTTAATCCCTCTGGCACCTCGCCATTAATAATACGCTGGGCAAGACCCTCTACAATAGCTGTTTTACCAACACCAGGATCCCCTATCAACACTGGATTATTTTTAGTGCGTCTTTGTAATACTTGTATAGCTCGGCGGATTTCTTCATCTCGCCCAATGACTGGATCTAGTTTACCCAGTTCTGCCTGTCCAGTTAGGTCTAGAGTGTATTTATTCAAAACGTCACGCTGACCTTCATTATCTTGGCCTACAACCGAGTCTGAGCCTCGTACCTTTGCGATGGCAGAAGCTGCTTTTTCGAAATCACCAAAGCGCGCCATAACTTTACTCAGATCACCAGAATCGTATATTAATGCTTGTAAAAAAGTTTCAGTCGAGATGAATTGATCCTTGTTTTTTTGCGCCGTGCGATCTGCCAAGTTCATCAGACGATTTAACGTCTGACTCACCCGAACGTCCCCCGAGGGTATTTGTATTTTTGGCAATTTATCGAGCTCAAGATCTAGTGCATCTTGCAAGCCACGAATGTCAAATTCCGCTTGCGATAGAAGCGGTCTAACACTTCCGCCTTGCTGGTTAAGTAGTGCTAAAAGTAAGTGCACTGTTTCTATCACAGAATGATCATTACCAATAGCAATAGACTGGGCTTCAGCAAATCCTTGCTGAAGTTGATTTGTTAGTTTTTCAATCTGCATAAACCCGTCCCAAATTTGTTAACTCTGTGTAGGTTAAATTGGGGCACGATAGGAAATTTCAACAACAAAGCAACGATGTCGCTAGACAAGCGTTAAAAGACGAACTTATGGGAAAAATTCAACAGAACAGATCCAGAGTTTCACTTTTAGTAATACGCAAAACTCTGGATTGCATCGGACACCTATAATTGATTTAGCGCGGTGGTCATTTCTATGACCGCTTTTTTACCATCACCGTATACCATCACTGTATGATCCATTGCAAAAAGTGGATTTGGCAGTCCTGCAAACCCTGGACTGAGAGATCGTTTAATAACCACAACATTTTTCGCCTTGTCCACATTTAGGATTGGCATTCCATAAATAGGGCTGCCCTCTGATTCCCGGGCCATTGGGTTTGTTACGTCATTAGCACCGATAACGATCACTACATCGGTATCTTCAAAGGTAGGGTTAATTCGATCCATTTCAACTAATTTGTCATAGGGAACCTCTGCTTCAGCTAACAGAACATTCATGTGTCCCGGCATTCGGCCGGCTACCGGATGAATACCATACTCCACTTCAGCACCTTGACCTTCTAAAGCATCGGCTAATTCACGCACCGCATGCTGAGCTTGGGCCATTGCCATACCAAAACCAGGAATGATCACCACTCGTTTAGCTGTTTCCAGCATTAGAGCGACCTCGTCAGGCTGAGCACTTGTGACTTTTCCGTCATAAATTTCATCAGCATCAATCTCTTCACCACCTGCTGCCATTTTTCCAAACAATACATTAGAAAGAGATCGATTCATTGCTACGCACATTATCTGCGTCAAAATCAATCCTGATGTACCCACCAATGAGCCGGCAACAATTAAGACGGTGTTGCCGAGAATAAAACCAGCTAATGCAGCCGCTATACCGGAATAGGAATTTAATAGCGCGATCACAACCGGCATATCCGCCCCACCGATGGGCATAACCAAAAACAAACCCAATAATAAAGCAAGACCAAGGATAGCTAGCATGGCAGCTAAGTTACCTGGATTGTTGACCAAAATTACTAAGGAGACAACAGCACCCAAGAGGAGTAACCCGTTACCTAAAGGTCCTCCGGGCAGTCCATAGGCCTTTTTCATAAGCTCTTGCAATTTGGCGAAGGCTACCAGGCTACCGGTCAAAGTCACTGCTCCGATCAATACGGTTAAACCAATAGAAACAATCGCAATAGTACCCAATAAGCCATCACCAAAAGCATTAACTGAGACGGCCACCGGTTGAGCTATGTCGCTCAATGAACTGGGCACCAGCCCCACACGCGTAACAAATTCAGCCAAGGCAATGGTCAAAGAGGCTCCACCACCAAACCCGTTGAGGAGCGCGACCATTTGTGGCATCGACGTCATCTGTACTTTCAAGGCCATAATGCCACCCACCAAGGCCCCCACCGCAACACCGGCAATCACATAGCTAAAGTCAACATTATTAACCGTTAATAGTGTTACGGTTACTGCTAACAACATCCCAGTAGCAGAAAGAAAATTACCCCGAACAGCTGTTTTGGGCTTGGTTAGGCCTTTAATTCCCAGGATAAACAGGATAGCGGCAATTAGGTAAACAAAACTTACAAGATTCGGGCTCATTTCTATCGCCTCTTAAACATAGCTAACATACGATTGGTTACCAAGTAACCGCCCACTACATTAATTGTTGCTAACGTGACGGCAACAAAACCTAACCAGTTAACCAACGCAGGTGAGCTGTCGGTCCCAGCCGCCATTAACGCCCCCACCAGCGTAATACCTGACACAGCATTGGTCCCTGACATTAGTGGCGTATGCAAGGTTGGTGGCACCTTAGTTATCAGCTCCACTCCTAGAAATAGCGCAAGTACAAAAAGAGCAAGTAGTAGAATCAATATATCCATAAAAAGGTCTCTTGTTATTTGTTATTTGTTATTTGTTATTTGTTATTATCTGGAGCTGCAGCAGTGCCTAAGTCTTCTAACGCAGGCATTTGAAGAAGTTTGCGTAAGTGCGGATGCACAACAGATCCCTGATGAGAAACCACCGTACCAGCAACAATTTCGTCCTCAAAGTTGAGATTAATATCGCCTTTTTCATCAATAATTAGCGCCAACAGAGTCTCCATATTTTTGCCATACATTTGGCTTGCGTGATAGGCTAAGTCTGACGGCACGTTTTCAGGTCCTACAATGGTTACCTCATGAGCAGTGATGGTTTTTCCCTGTTCAGTAAGTTCACAATTACCTCCTCGCTCAGCAGCCAAGTCAACAATAACCGAGCCCGGCTTCATCGCGGCAACCATATCTTTAGTGACCAATATAGGAGATTTCGCCCCTGGAATTGCTGCTGTGGTGATAATCAGATCTTGTTCGGCAACCACGGCTGTCATTAGCTCCCGTTGACGACGCAAAAAGTCTTCACCTTGCTCTTTCGCGTAACCCCCGGCGCCTTCGGATTCTCCAGTGTCCAAATCTAATTCAACCGGTTTGGCCCCAACTGAAATTATTTGTTCCCTCGCCGCGGGCCTTACATCGTAGGCTTCAACTACGGCTCCTAGCCGCTTCGCGGTAGCACATGCTTGTAGGCCGGCCACACCAACACCCATAATTAAAACCCGAGCCGGCTGAAGGGTGCCAGCCGCAGTCATTAGCATAGGGAAAATTCTTGGGGCAGCCGAGGCACCCATTAGAACTGCTTTGTATCCAGCAAGTGTCGCCATGGACGACAGAACATCCATACTTTGGGCGCGACTAATTCTTGGCACTAATTCCAGAGCTATTGCAGTTACACCTGCAGTTGCCATTACACTAGCGGCTTCTGGCGATGCGAGTGGATCCATCATCCCAATGACGATCTGGCCCTGTTTTACTAAGGATAAATCTTGATCACTATTTACATTATTGGCGCCAAACGTTTGAACCTGTAAAATGATGTCAGCGGCGGCGAAGATGTCACTTCGTGCGTCTACAATGGTTGCTCCAGCGGCAGCATAATCTTCATCAGGGTAACCCGCCAGTTTACCTGCACCGCTTTGAAAAAAAACATCTACCTCTTTCTTTGCTAGTGCAAGAACATTGCTGGGGGACATGGCTACCCGACGCTCTCCGGGCTTAATTTCGGACGGAATACCGATAATCACTCAACTCTCCTTGAATATTATGAATCTGCATTTAAGATGTAAAAGGCTACCAGAGTTGCAAGCTTGATTACATTACCGGAGGTCTATAGCCAACATCACGGAAAGCAATAATTGCTAGCCTTGAGTATAAAGCTGAGATTATAACCCACCCAATCTAACTAACTCTTGCAATCGAGAAATCTGCCAAATCAAGCATTACGTGCTTGTATTTGCTTTCTGGCAGATGGACAAGCGCTTTTTTCGCAAGCTCCACCTCTCTCTTAGCTTGAGTATAGCTGTAAGATAACCCACCGCTCGCACTCACGATATCCAAAATGGTATTAAAATCTTCAGGTGTTTGCTTGGTCACCGCCTTGCAGATAATCTCTGACGCTTTATTGCCTCCGTTATCTCGAGCAAAAATCAAGGGCAGTGTCATTTTTCCTTCAGCAAGATCACTGCCTATGTTTTTACCGGTTTTATCCAATTCACCTTGATAATCTAGCACATCATCAGCTATCTGAAAGGCCA
>DNBN01000276.1:22304-22607 GCA_003491845.1 Porticoccaceae bacterium
ATCATCAGCTATCTGAAAGGCCATCCCCAAATGATTACCATAGGCCATCATTGCCTCTTGGTTTTGCCCTGCAAGGCATGCTCCAACTTGAGCAGCAGCTTCAAAAAGTCTTGCTGTTTTACGATAAATAACCTGCCTATAAATATCCTCGGTAATATCGCAATTACCAGCATTCGCCATTTGCTGAACTTCTCCTTCAGAAATCACATTTGTAGCATCGGCCATTACACCCATAATGGGCATATTTGCTACCTGTACAAGCATTTGAAAGGCCCGCGAGTATAAAAAATCACCCACCAAAAC
>DNBN01000134.1 GCA_003491845.1 Porticoccaceae bacterium
ACTGCCTTACGGACTTTTTCCTCAGAATTGAATAAAAATGGTTGATAGAAAATATCAACTGCTGGCACGTCACCAACATAGCGTGTTAGAGAGGCGACTCCGGCCTCGATTGCACCCGATCCAACTGCCGCTGGCACTTCCTTGTCCTTATATAACTGCGCTGAGTCGTAAATCTGAACTTCAATATTTCCATTTGATTTTGCTTCAACCTCCTTTTTAAAAAGCTGAAGATTCTGTCCCAAATGGCTTTTCATTGGCAGTTGCAATGAAATCCGCATGGTTACGTCAGCGGCAAACGCCGATGCAGACATCAAAAGGGCCACTGACCCCGCAGCCAATGTGGTTAGCAACTTATTCATTTTAATACTCCCTCGTTTTTCAATCTTTGTGAAGATAAGCCTACATAAGTTCACTCAAATAGAAACATCTAAACACCAGATAGGTTAATGAAATCATCAATTTCAACTTTTCTAAAAACTCTGGTAAATATCACGAGCGTTTTAGCACCGCTTAAATAACAATCGTACGGGCAGTCTGTGATTTAACTCGGCGCAGAGGAATTGATGACTCGATTGATGCAACCCCCTCAGTTCGTGTCAACTCGCCAAGCAAGAATTTTTCATAATCCTCAATATTTTGCGTAACCACTCGAAGCAGGTAGTCATAACTACCTGTCATCAGCCAACAGTCAACCACCTCAGGCATTGTGCTAATCCGGCGTTCAAACTTTGCAAGGTTGTCGTCAATCTGTTTTTCAAGCCGAACTGAAACAAACACTGAAAAGCTAAAACCCAAGCGCGTTTCATCAATGAGTGCCGTATAACCAGTGATAATCTTGTTATCTTCGAGCTTTTTCACACGGCGTGCTACAGGCGTTTGGCTTAGGTTAACACGCTCACTCAACTCATTGATTGACATACGTCCATCAAGCGTCAAGTGGTGAATAATACGACAGTCAAAATCATCAATCATTTTTACTACTTATGTTATAATTATTAGTGATAATCACTATAAAATTCACACTTGACCATTAATATAAGTAATATTTCTATCTAAATCTACATTAATATCCTCTCATATTTTGATGGGAGAGCGCAGTGATGACATACCACATAGACTTTGCAAGGTTGCGACAAGTTGAGGCACGGCTTTTGTGGCTCTCACACTGGATGATCCACTATGCCAATCACCTACGGCAAAATGAAGATGACATCAAAGTTGGAGGGCACCAAGCAAGCAGCGCATCAATGGTGTCTATCCTGACAGCCTTATATTTTGCAGCTCTAAGGCCTGAAGACCGAGTTGCAGTAAAGCCGCATGCCTCACCACTATTTCATGCCATGCAATATTTAATGGGCAATCTCAACCTCGAGTTATTGAAGAATTTTCGTGGCTATGGGGGAGCGCAATCATACCCATCCCGCACCAAAGATGCTGACGACGTAGATTTTTCCACTGGCTCGGTTGGGCTTGGAGTTGCGATGACTAGTTTTGCCTCACTTATGCAGGACTATGTGAGTGCCAAACAGTGGGGCAGCAACGTAAAGCTTGGTAGAATGGTTGCGTTGATGGGTGACGCAGAGCTTGATGAGGGTAATATCTATGAATGCCTTCAAGAAGGTTGGAAACATAACCTCCGCAACACCTGGTGGGTAATTGATTACAATCGTCAATCCCTGGATGGCATCATTCATGAAGGCTTATGGGAACATGCTGAAAAAATATTTACGGCCTATGGCTGGGATGTAATCCGGCTTAAATATGGTGTCTTGCAGCGGGCAGCTTTTGATGAGCCTGGTGGCAAAAAGCTAAAAGATTGGATTGACGACTGTTCCAATCAGGATTACGCGGCACTGACCTATATGGGGGGTAAAGTTTGGCGGGAACGCCTGCTTAATGATCTTGGTGATCAGGGTGATTTTACTGAATTTCTTGATCGACGGAGCGATGATGAACTTGGATGCTTAATGGAGAATCTGGGGGGAAATTGCGTCGAAACAATGGCGAAAGAGTTTGCTGAGATTAATCATAACCGACCAGTGTGTTTCTTAGCATATACAATCAAGGGATGGGGGACACCAATAGCAGGTCACAAAGATAACCATGGTGGTCTAATGACCCTTAACCAGATGCAGAAATGGCAATCCAATATGGGCATTCGCGAAGGCCACGAATGGGATCGGCTCGAAGCTGTTGCTGATAAGGCTAGCTTTCAAAGATGGTTGGGCCAGGTGCCCTTTTTCCAATCTAAAAATCGTCGCTTCGATGACGCCATATTTAGAGTCCCTTCGCTGGCACTTGATAAATCTAAATCAGCTTCGACGCAGGCATCTTTTGGTAAAATTTTGGATACCATTGCTCGTGGCGATGACGAGATTGCAGAACGAATTGTCACCTTAAGCCCCGATGTCTCCGGCACTACTAGCCTGGGCTCTTGGATCAATCGCAAAAAGTTGTTTTCACGCCAACCAATCCGAGATGCCTTTAAAGATGCAAAGATCCCATCAACAGCCAAATGGGAGTTTGATTCCAGTGGTCAGCATATTGAATTGGGCATAGCCGAAATGAACCTATTTCTGGCACTCGCTGCAGCTGGCTTATCATCATCACTATTTGGCAAACGGCTTTTGCCAATCGGCACGGTTTACGACCCATTTGTTTGCCGTGGACTAGATGCTTTAAATTATGCGTGTTATCAGGACTCCAGATTTATGATTATAGGCACGCCGTCAGGAGTTACTCTTGCGCCAGAGGGCGGAGCACATCAATCAATTGTCACCCCACTGATTGGCATGGGTCAGGATGGGTTGACCAGTTTTGAGCCGGCTTTTACCGATGAATTATCGGTTATTATGGAATGGGGATTTTCACATATGCAGTTGGATGATGGCGGCTCCGTTTATTTACGCCTGTCAACAAAACCGGTTGAACAGCCTCAACGCGAGATGACTCCAGAGTTGGCCGCGGATATCATCAAAGGTGCATATTGGCTTCGAAAACCCGGCCCAAATTGTGAATTAGTAATCGCCTATCAGGGAGTTATTGCGCAAGAGGCTATTCTTGCGGCGGGCCATCTTGGCGAATTTCGCCGAGATATTGGTGTTCTTGCTATAACATCAGCGGACCGTATATACGCCGAGTTCAAAACGCAAAGTCACAACCTAAACAAGACCTCTCATATTGAAACTCTTTTAGCTGATGTCCCAAATTACGCAAAGATGCTAACTGTAATTGATGGACACCCGGCAACATTAACATGGCTTGGCGGGGTTAGAGGCAATCCAACCATAAGCCACGGGGTTGACCACTTTGGTCAGACAGGTCAAATAAACGATCTTTACCAGCATTTTGCGATTGATCATGAGTCATTAGTGCGTTCAGCCTTACAACAAGCCCCAAGACATCAAAATCCAAGGCAAATGAGCTTTGCACAACATAACGCTGCTTGAAAAAGGAGGGGCTTACTCTAAACGGGTGTTAAAGCTGCAATATAACTTGCTAAAATTAGCTGCTTTACGGGATTGAATGTAATGCTTGGGTACTGGGTGGCAACGTTCTTGACAGTGGATTACGTTATCAAGATGCTGGCAGTTGTTATGCTGCCGCACAAAACAGTGGTAAGGACTTACAAGAAATAGGTCTAGCACCACCCAAGTTTACTTGTGTTCCAGTTGCAGGTAACAAGGAATTGAAGCCTATTGTTACCGAACAACAAGGGGCTCGATTCCCCTTTTGAAATCTCGGAACCTCAAAATATTGATTGAACGTTTTTACTGGTCATTTAAATCTGTTGGACCAGAACTCAAGATCTTGGGTGCCATGCAAAACAAAGTTTGTTTGTTTCTGATATCGATGTTTTTTTTAACTATGAGTACGCACGCGATGTCATACGAAGAACCTAAATACAAAATCATCAAGAAGACTGATATCTATGAGGTGCGGCGGTATGAACAGCGAACTGTGGCTCAAGCAAAATATGATGAGGAGGACAGTGGCTTCAGAATTTTATTTGACTATATATCCGGTGAAAATGAAAGCGCAACCGATGTCGCGATGACGATACCCGTCGCTCAATCTACAGAAATCAATATGACGGCCCCAGTCACTCAGACTAATACTCGCGGGAAAATGGTGATGCAGTTTTTCCTACCAAAAAAATACACCAAAGAAACAGCACCCAGACCAAAAGATGGCAGGATCGATATTATTGACCTTCCAACCACTTATTATGCAGTTATCTCCTATTCAGGATTTGCATCTGAGAAAAACTTTCAAACACACCATAGAAAACTAAAAAACGCGCTTGATGAAAGTAGAATTACTGTTAGTGGCCCTCCAATCAGAGCGACCTACAACTCACCATTTACTCTACCATTCTTTCGCCGCAACGAGGCTATGTACCCACTAGATTGGGATTAAACATTCGATTAATAAATCGAGATTACAGTTTAAAGATCATAATTCGGAAGCCTCCCTGTCTACAATCGTATCACTGTTAGACTGTGGACTCCCCCTGATAGAGAAATCACTTTTTTCTCACATAATTTGCTAGTTAAATTTTTGGCAAGCACCTGAAATAAAGCGCATGTTTGAATGCGTCTCGATTTTGGTGAAGGGTGGATGGAAAGAGACGTGGGCCGTTCAGAGACCTATTTTGGCCGAAACCCCAGCGTCTGATAGCCGGATGGTCTCGCTAAACCCCTTTGAAACAAATAGAAAAAAGGCCCCGCTAGGGACCTGTTTTTGGGTTTGCGATGTGCAAGTGGCGGAGGGACGGGGATTCGAACCCCGGAGGGGCGTTAACCCCAACACGCTTTCCAGGCGTGCGCCTTAAACCACTCGGCCATCCCTCCCAGTACGCAACTGTTATTCGACCTTGATTAGCTCTTCGCAGCGAAAGTTAACAGGCTTGGCTCATCATGTAAACTAGCCGAAACAGCTTCGAATTAGCGTTTTCAAGCACCAACCCCAAAATATTAAACCTCAACATCACATCCGATTGTGGGGGAAACGCCAAACTCAAACCGA
>DNBN01000113.1:0-5735 GCA_003491845.1 Porticoccaceae bacterium
GGTTGAATAACGCTTTTAGACAACAATCTAAGCATCTTTCAGCCAAAATTTAGGGTTTTTTGGCTTCCCTTGCTGACGAATTTCAAAGTATAACGCGGGGGTAGACAAGCCACCAGTATTACCGCTTCTGGCGATTATTTCGTTTGCCACAACCCATCCACCGGCGTCTTTGAGTAATTCTTGGTTATGACCATAAAGTGTCATATAGCCATCGCTGTGATCAATAATAAGGAGTAAACCAAATCCGCGGAGATAGTCAGAAAATACTACTCGACCAGCGTGCACGGCTGTGACCGGATTACCGATTATACTCCTTATTAGCCAGCCTTGAGAGCGAATGGGGCCTGTGCGCCGACTACCGAACTGCTCAATAAGTAACCCTGTTATTGGCCAGCTTAATGTGCCTTTTTTAGTGGCAAAAGGCTGCATATCTTGAGGCAATAAAATAGTCTCAACCGCTTCCTGTACTTCACGCAAAAGAATCTCCAGTTGAGCGCGCTGTTTCTGGAGATTGGCTAAATTTGCTGCATCACCATCCAAGGTACCTTTGATTTTAGTCAGCGTTTCTTCGCGCTTGGTCGCGCTGTTGTTTAAATCTGTTTGTTGGATTTTTAAGCTATCTTTTGCCCTAATTAAGTCTAATTTTTGTCGATTAATATCTTGGATTATGTCGGTAAGTGCTGATACGTCTTTAGAGTAAGTGTTTATTTTTTCACTGCGAGCTTTAAGAAAGTAATCGTAGTATTTGAAGATGCGAGCAATTTTTTGAGGGTCTTCTTGATTGAGAAGTAATTTAATAGGTTCTTGATCACCCATTTTATGGGCCGAAAGTAACTCTTCAGTAATTACTTTTCCCTGGCGCTCAATGCTTTTGTTAAGCTGACTTTTTTGACGTTGTTTAGCAATTATGTGACTTTTGGTTATTTTAATATTTTGACCCAATTCACCGATTTTTGCCGATATTTGGCTAGATTTGAGCTCTATCTTTTGAAGTTCTTTTTCTAATGCTGTGTGTTTTAAGCTCTTAGTTGCTATGTTTCTCTGTACCGTTTTAATGGCACTTTTTAGGTCGCTCAGTTTAGCTTGATGTGCATCATTGGCTAAAGAGTGGTTGGTTGACAAGGCTATCACTACAATACAACTGAAAGTAATGAAATAGATTCTTAACCTAAAAGCAACATTAAAAGTATGTTTGCAACTGCGGGCCTTAATATCCATTAGTCAATTAAAGATCGCCCGGTCATTTCTGCCGGTTTTGGTAGATTCATCAATGACAGTATTGTTGGTGCTATGTCTGCAAGAGAGCCGCCTTGGCTTAACGTAATAGTTTTGTCACCAACATAAACCAGTGGCACTGGTAGCGTTGTATGTTGGGTATGGGGTTGCTGTGTGGTAGCATCATACATGGTTTCAACATTACCGTGATCCGCGGTGATTAAGGTGTCTCCGCCAATTTTCAACATGCTTGCCAGTACTTTTTCTAGGCATTCATCAACGACATTCACAGATTTCATCGCAGCGCTGTAGTCGCCAGTATGCCCGACCATATCGCAGTTTGCATAATTACATATAATGGCGTCAAAGCGACTTGATTCTATAGCTTGAATTAATCGATCGGTTACCTCATAAGCGCTCATTTCCGGTTGCAAATCATAGGTAGCTATCTTTGGCGAAGCCAGCAACGCGCGCTCTTCTCCTATATAATTTTGTTCACGACCGCCGCTTAGAAAGAAGGTTACATGGGCATACTTTTCGGTCTCAGCAATACGTAACTGCTGCTTATTATTGTTAGCCAGCACTTCACCAAGAGAGTTGATGATAGGTGTTGGTGGAAAGGCACAGGGTAGATTCAAGCTGGCTTCGTATTCTGTGGTCATCACAAAGTGGCTGAGCTGCGGTATGACAGAACGCTCAAAATTGTTAAAGTCACTATCAACAAGGGCATGGGTTATTTGTCTTGCACGATCTGGTCGAAAATTCATGAAAATAACAGCATCGCCATCATTCAGTGTACAAGGTTTTTCATCGGCACTAGAAATGCTAGTTGCACTGACAAACTCATCATTTTCATTGCGATCATAGGCAGCCTGAAGTGCTTTTAATGGGCAGCTAGCTGTGAAATCTCCAGCGCCCTCAGTGATCAAGCGATACGCCTTGCTGACACGCTCCCAGCGGTTATCGCGGTCCATCGCATAAAATCGACCAATGACTGAAGCTATTTTTGCCACACCAATTTTCTGACATAGTTCATGTGTTTTTAACAGGGACGGTTGGGCACTGCGCGGAGCACAATCTCTGCCATCTAAAAAGGCATGCAGATAAATTTCTGTAGCGCCGCGGCTTGCCGCCAATGTGATTATGGCGTTTATGTGGTCCTGATGCCCATGCACGCCACCTTCGGAGAGAAGGCCAAAAATATGAAGCGCCTTATTATTATCTACAGTGTGATCAATCGCTTTACAGTACGCCTTGTTCTTTTGGAACTCGCCATCATCAATTGCTTTGTTGATACGAGTGAAATTTTGATAAATAACTCTACCAGCGCCAAGAGTCATATGACCGACTTCTGAATTACCCATCTGCCCATCCGGTAATCCCACGGCTAGTCCTGAGGTGTCAATAAATGTTGACGGATGATTTTTGGCCCAAAGTCGCTCCCATACCGGCTTTTCAGCATTCGCTACTGCGTTATAATGTAAGTCTTCACTATGGCCACAACCGTCTAAAATTAACAACAGAATGGGTTTTTTGGAGTCGCTCATTGGGTTCCTTCTTTATTTCTGGTTTCTATATAGTTTGTTAAAGTTGGTATCAGAATAATATTTCTATTAGATTGCTAACTGTTTCAGTTTGTAATCATGCCTTTTCATAGTGCTAAAATCTATGGCTCAAGAATTTCCCAGCGCTGGTAACAGTGGCTGAGTTGCTGTTGATAGTCAGCTAACTGTGTCTCTGCTTGGGTTATGATATTGCGCTCAGATTGATAAAACTGCGGATCGCTCATTTGCAATGATATGACACCTATTTGCGTTTCAATTTGTTCTATTTTTTTAGGTAATTCATCAAGCTCCCTCTGATCTTTATAGGAGAGCTTCTTGTCAGCTCTGGCAGCTTTCGATTTTTCTTTATGGGCGCTTACAACGGGTTGTGGTGTTTCTGTTTTACGTTGTCTCAGCCAGTCATCGTATCCCCCCACATATTGATTAATCAAACCATTGCCTTCAAATACCAAGGTGCTAGTAACCACATTATTTAAAAATGCGCGATCATGGCTCACCAAAATAATGGTTCCCTCATAGTTTATGAGTAATTCTTCGAGCAAATCGAGGGTATCTATATCGAGATCATTAGTCGGTTCATCTAGGACTAGAATATTAGATGGTTGAGTAAATAGTTTTGCTAAAAGTAGCCTATTTCTCTCGCCGCCTGATAGTGCTTTGACTGGTTGTCGACAGCGATCAGGGGCAAAGAGAAAATCTTGTAGATAACTAATTACATGACGAGGTTTTCCACCTATGTCGAGCATATCTCTACCACCAGATACATTATCTTGTACTGACTTTTCTTCATCTAAAGCGGAACGATACTGATCAAAATAAGCCACATTTAAATTAGTACCGGTTTTAATGGTTCCTGTTTGTGGTTTAAGTTGTCCAAGTAGTAGTTTAATTAAGGTTGTTTTACCGACTCCATTGCGTCCAATAAACCCTACTTTGTCGCCTCGTTGGATTAAAGTCGAAAAATTTTGAACGACATCATCCTTATCAAACGCAAAGGAAATATCGTTGGCTTCAGCTACAATTTTCCCAGACTTTTCAGCTTGCTGAATATCCATTTTTGCCGTACCTAGACGTTTGCGACGGTCAGAAAATTCTTTACGCATGGCTTCAAGTGAACGCACACGACCTTCGTTCCGTGTACGCCGAGCTTTGATACCTTGACGAATCCAGATTTCTTCTTGAGACAGGCGTTTGTCGAATAGGGCATTTTGTCGATCTTCTATCTCTAGATTTTCTTCTTTTCGAACTAGATAGGTACTGTAGTCGCAGTGAAATTCTGCTAGTTGACCGCGGTCTATTTCAATAAATCTATGGGCGAGGTTGTCCATAAAACGTCTATCATGACTAATAAATAACAAAGAGCCTTCCCAGTTCAATAGAAATTGTTCGACCCATTGGATGGCTTCAATATCCAGATGGTTAGTAGGCTCATCTAGCAGTAATAGGTCTGGGTTTGCTACAAGTGCTCGAGCCAGAAGTACGCGACGCTTATAGCCACCAGATAAGCTAGAAATATCAACATCGGCATCTAGATCCATTTTAGTGATAATCGACTCAACACGCTGATTGATATCCCAGCCATTGATGCGCTCAAGTTCAGACTGACAATCTTCAAGTTGACTAAATATTTTAGGGCTAGCATCATGGCTGAGTTGCTGGGTAAGATGATGAAAGCGTTGGATCAATTTGCCCTCTTCACCAAGTCCTTGGGCGATTACATCGAATACACTGCCCTCTGTGTTCTGCGGAACTGATTGTTCAAGTTGGGCTACCTTTACACCACTTGAGCGTTTTATGGTGCCATCATCGGCGATAATCTGGCCGTTAATTATTTTTAGTAAGGTTGACTTGCCGGCACCATTTCTGCCTATCAGACAGACGCGCTCACCTCGATCGATGACTAAGTTTATATGGTCTATTAATGGTGGTTGACCATAGCTTAAAAAAACATTTTGTAGGGTAATAAGGGGCATATCAAATTAGCTTCTTTGTAGTGGAGCAATTTCACTTTGGTTGCCAAATGGCTCGGTTAGGAGTATCAGTTTTGGAAGTAAGGTCATGGATCCTAGCAAGGCAGCGAGCATTGCTAGGCCTGTGAGAAGCCCAAAGTAAACCGATGGAATAAAGTTTGATAAGGCTAAAATGGAGAAGCCGACAATAATGGTAATGGCGGTATAAAATAATGCTTGTCCAATACTAGCGTGGGCTCTATGCATAGAAGCGAGGTAATTTTGGTCCACAGCGAATTCTTTGCGAAATCGACTGAGGTAGTGAATGGCATGATCAACGCCAATGCCAACGGTTATGGCGGCAATAGTAATAGTCATCATATCGAGTGGAATGGACATAATACCCATGCCACCAAGAACTATTCCCGCTGCCAAAAAGTTCGGTAAAATGGCAATAATGGAGATCTTAATGGACCTAAAGAGTACCAAAAACATCAGCATTATGCCGACAAAAACAGCACCCAAGGTTAATATTTGTGATTTGTAAAGGCTTTGTAACATGTTGTTATAAAGCACTAAAATACCGGTAAATCGAATGTTTTCTGGCGCAATACCAACATTATTAATTGCGTAGTTCTGAATTTTTTCAAGTAATTCTGCGCGACGTAATTGACCACCAGTTTCCATTACACGAAGTTGTATTCTTGCCTCATCAATATCTTCTAATAGGTATGGGGCCACCATTTGCTGATATATGTCGTCACTTAAGCTCTGCCGCATGATAGCGATTTCTAGATCATTAAGGTTCCGTCCACTAAGATCTCTAGCCACTGCATAAAGTTGCACTAACGAATTGACTTTGCCAACTTCAGGTTGAGCTTCAATAAAAGATTGAAGCTGTTGTAGGTCGGCTAAACCTTGAGAAGAAAACCAGTAGCTATCCTTTAGTCCTGGTGGGGTGGGGTCATCAGTTGTATTGCCACCGATATCGCCATAGTCATCCTCG